>JAPKYG010000133.1 GCA_026394435.1 Methanobacteriota archaeon
TCAGTAATATGTGCCTCATACTCATCTCTGAAATACCGTAGCGTGGTTAGGATTGGGTTAGGAGCCGTGGCTCCTAGCTGGCAGAGCGACGCCGTCTTCACCACCTCAGAAAGCTCTTCTAAGAGGTCGATATGTTCTTTCTTGCCCCTCCCTTCAGTTATTTCAGTAAGAATCCCGTTCATCTGTACCAAGCCCTCGCGGCACGGAGTACATTTTCCACAAGACTCGTTCATGAGGAAGTTAACGAAGTATTTCGCCACGTCCACCATGCAGGTGTTTTCATCCATCACAATCATACCGCCAGAGCCCATCATAGCCCCCGCGTCCGTCAAACTATCGTAATCAATCGGGAGATCAATTTTTTCCTCTGGTATGCATCCCCCTGAAGGGCCTCCTATTTGGATCGCTTTGAACTTTTTCCCCTGTTTGATTCCACCACCAATATCGAAGATAACATCCCGTAAGGTGATGCCCATAGGTACTTCCACAAGACCCGTGTTGTTTATCTTCCCGACTAACGAAAAAATCTTCGTACCCTTCGACCCCTCTGTACCAATGCTCCTGTACCAGTCAACACCGTTATTGATAATTAGAGGGACATTCGCCCAAGTCTCCACATTGTTGAGAACCGTGGGTCTATCCCACAGCCCACTCGTTGTCGTATGAATATGTTTTACTCGAGGCTCCCCCGGTTTTCCCTCTATAGAAGCCATGAGTGCCGTAGATTCCCCGCAAACAAACGCACCGCCACCTTGCGCTATCTTCACATCAAATGAAAATCTGCTCCCAAGGATGTTTTCTCCAAGAAGACCAATCTCCCGAGCTCGCTGTACTGCGATACCAAAATATTTCACTGCAAGAGGATATTCAGCTCTCACATAGATGTACCCTTGCTGTGCACCCACCGCATACGCTCCGATGATCATCCCTTCAAGGACACTATGTGGGTTACCTTCTAAGAGACTCCGGTTAGCATAGGCGCCGGGATCTCCCTCGTCAGCATTACAAATAATATACTTCACTGTATCTTTCGAATGAGCGGTGTATGCTGATTCCCATTTTTTTCCTGTAGGAAAACCTGCTCCACCGCGACCTCGAAGCCCCGAGGCAGTGATAATGTCTATAATTTTCAGAGGCTGGATTTTCTCGCGGAGGACATGGGCAAGGGCTTTGTATCCCCCAATAGAAATATAGTCCTCGATGCTGGTTGGGTCGATATACTCATTATACCCGAAGAGGATTCTTTTCTGGTTCGCGTAAAACGGGATATCTTTTTCATACACAAGAGGTTTCCCAGATCTAGGATCCACGTATAACAATTCATTAATCACGGTACCTTTCTTTATAGTTTCAGAGACAATGCGTTCGACATGATCCGGTTTTACACCTTTATAAAAGATGCCAGTAGGTCGGATGACCATGATGGGGCCTTGTTCACAGAACCCGTGGCATCCCGTCGCAAGAACAGTCACATCAGTGATACCTTGTTTTTTTAGTTCATCGGTAAGAAGCTTGGTTATTTCTTTCCCTTTCAGTGCGTTGCATCCTGTTCCATTGCAAATGGTAATGAGCTTTCTGCTAGGGTCCCGTTTTCGAATGATTTCTTCTTGTAAGACATCGAAATCCTTGATGCTCCGAAGCATTTATCCATCCTCCATTCGTATCTTCTTTAGGAAATCTTCTACCTTTGAGGAGGATATCGGATAATACGTATCATCTACGACCACAACCGGCCCCAATGCACAGGTACCAAGACAATTCACGGTCTCCAGGGTGAAAACATTATCATCGGTTGTCTCGCCAGGTTCTATCTTGAGATACCGTTTGATCGCATCCAATACTTTTGGGCTCCCTCGGACATGACAGGCAGTACCCATACAAACTTTTATGAGATGTTTCCCTCGTGGCTTCAGAGAGAAAGAGGTGTAGAACGTGGCTACATGATACACCTGCGAAAGAGGAACCTCTAACTCTTGAGCCACATAACAAAGAATGTTCTTAGGAAGGTGGTTATAGTGTTCGTTTATCGCCTGCATTATGGGGATGAGCGAATCAGGTGCTTTTCCATATGTTTTGATGATATCGTCTACCGTTTTGAGGTCTTTTTTCGCAAGGTCTTTTTTTGCATCATACTTCTTTGGCTTCTGTGGTTTGAATCGGACGAGACAGTTCTCAACGCACAATCCACACCCGTTGCAGAGAGTCTCGTCGACAGATCGTGCTTTTTTGTTGATGGTGACGGTAAAGTTACCAGACTCGCCTTCTATTTTTTTCAGGTCAGAGTAGGTAATGAGTTCGATATTTGGATGTCGGCCCGTAGCAACGAGTTTTGGGGCGAGAATGCACATGGCACAGTCATTGGTTGGGAATGTTTTATCTAACTGGGGCATAGTCCCCCCGATGCTTGGTTGTTTTTCAACGAGGTAGACTTTAAATCCTGCATCGGCAAGATCCAATGCTGATTGAATGCCGGCAATACCACCACCGAGGACCAACACGGAACCATGTTTCGCAGAGGTCATCGAAGGGTTCTTTTCATCATTCATTTTGTAACACTCACATGATGTCGTCAACCATATTCAGTAATTGTTTCTTAGTGAAATTCTTATGAATCGACGCATTGCTGGGACAGGCAGCGATACAGCCGCCACAACCAGTGCACAAGGCGTCGTTAACCTCAGCGATTCGCTTCCTTTCATTCAACGTACGTGCCTCGTACGGACAGACTTCCACGCAGATACCACACCCAGTGCATACATCCTCATCAACCATCGCAATTAACGGGTCTATCTCCAGTTCTTCTTGGGACAAAATTGTTGCTGCACGTGATGCAGCCGCACTTGCCTGGGAAACAGTGTCTTGAATATCTTTTGGTGCTTGGCAGCATCCTGCGATAAATATACCGTTGACAAACGTGTCAACCGGGCGAAGCTTCGGGTGGGCCTCAAGGAAGAACCCGTCGCCACTTAAGGTCAAATGGAGGAGTCGTGCAAACTCAGTAGCATCGGTTCGTGGCATCATCGCGGGAACAAGAACAACCATATCGGTTTTTATTTCAAACAACTTATTGGTTGTCGTATCAAAAATATCAATCTTTAGATACTCTTTCATAGTACGTACTTCAGAGGGACGACCACGGAACATGTTCGTATGGAGACCTCGGACCTTACGGTAGAATTCCTCATAGCCTTTTCCAAAGGAGCGTAGGTCATTGTAGCAGACGTTAATCTCAACATCTTCCCCGAGTTTCTCGCGAAGCAAATAGACTTGTTTTAACGCGGTCATACACCCAATTCGGCAGCACCAGGTACACTGGGTCTCATCACGAGAACCGACACAGAGAATGAAGGTGACACTCTTTGGCTTCTGCTGGTTTGATGGTCGCAAGATTTCTCCTTTGGTTGGTCCTGAGGAGCTGATTAGTCGTTCCATTTCTAAGGTGGTGATAACATCAGGAGAGACTTCGTAGCCATACTCGTAGACCGCGGTGGGGTCCATGACGTCATACCCGGTTGCAACCACGATCGCACCGACTTTCCGTTCGATGATTTCTTCTTTTTGATCAAAATTGATTGCCCCTGGCGCACACGCTTTCTTACAGAGGGGCTCATCCCCGCATTTTCCTTTCGTTAAAAACAGACACTTCTTGTCGTCAATAACATATTTCAATGGTACTGCTTGAGGGAACGGCATGTAGGCTGCGCCTCGTTTACCCATCCCTTGATTAAATTCACTGACAATTCGATCTTTGAGTCGACAAGCGGTGGCACAATCACCACATCCTGTGCACTTGTCAACATCAACATATCGTGGTTTCTTCCTTATTTTCACCGTGTAATTCCCGATGCTTCCTTCGATACTGGCAACTTCTGAGTAACTTAATAGTTCGATGTTCTCATGGTTTGCAACTTCCATCATCTTAGGAGTAAGAATACACGAGGAACAATCAAGGGTTGGGAAGGTTTTATCCAGTTGCGCCATATGGCCGCCGATACTTGGTTCTCGTTCCACGAGGTGAACTTTGAATCCATCGTCGGCGAGATCAAGGGATGTTTGGATCCCTGCGATTCCTCCGCCAATCACAAGTGCTTCTGGAATAACCTTCAATGTTGATGGTTTCAATGGTTCAAGCGATAGTGCTTTGGACACCGCACTCCGAACTAAATACTTCGCTTTCTCCGTTGCTTGTTCTTTATTGCTATGCGCCCAGGAGCATTGCTCACGAATATTAGAAATCTCGACCCTATAGGGGTTCACACCGCCGTCATTAGCAACCCGTCGAAAAGTATGTTCATGCATACGAGGAGAACATGACGCGATTACAACACCATCAAGCTTGAATTCTTTAATCGTGTCTTTGATCAGTGTTGCACCCACATCAGAACACATATACTTGTAATGTTTTGCGACTACCACACCGTTCAGATGACTTGCGTACTCGGAAAGTGCTTCGACGTCAACGGTTTGTGCGATGTTGATTCCGCAATGGCAGACAAACACGCCGATGCGACGCATTTATTTCACATCTCCAAGTTGGAGTTTTTCAACAGGACTAAGATTGAGTTCAAGTCCGAGTTTCTCACCACTAATTCCCATCGCTAATCCGAGTAACTGCGTCAGATATAACACGGGAACATCGAGTTTTGCAGCCACGGTCTCCCCTGCTTTGGTTTGTCTGCTATCAAACATCTTATGACACCACGGACAGACATCAACCATCCCTTGGATTCCTTGTTCTTGTATCGCTTGGAGTTTCTGCCCTGTTTTTGTCAACGCAGACTCAGGCAGATTCGCAAGTAAGGGAGCGCCACAGCAATCAAGTTTCTGAGGATAATTCACAGGTTCGGCACCCAATACCTTCAGGATTGCTTCGATTTTCTGCGGGTTTTCAGAATCATCAGGACGACCGATTTCACTGGGACGAATAATATGACACCCGTAATGTGCTGCGATCTTTAACCCGTTCAATGGTTTTTTCACATGTTCTTTTATCTTTTCGATCCCCACCTGATCATATAGCAGGTCAACAGTATGAACAACCTGTCTTTTCACGGTATATTGTAAACCCTCAGCAGCAAGCATCCCGTTGATTCGTTCTTTCATCGCTGGATTTTCTTCAAGGATATGCTGACATTCAGTTAACGCGAGATGACACATCGCACAGGGAGCAAAAACGTCCAGATGATGTTTCTCAGCGATCGCCAGATTCCTCGCAGAAAGATACACGGTAAGAAGTTGATTCACACTTTTCATGGGTTCTCCGCAGCATGAAAAACCCTCCACATCAACAAGTTCAACACCTAACAAGGGGAGTGTTTCTCTGATCGAGAGCTCGTAGGCGTACTGCTCTGTTGGCATCAGACAACCGGGAAACAATGAATATTTCTTTTTCATCGTGCCTATACCTTTTCCATCGCGATTTTCATGATTCCTGCTTGAAACTTGACAACGTCAATTGGTTTTGAAAGAGGAGGGAGTCCAAGTTCGTCTCGTTTCAGGGTTTTATTCGTACGAGTCGTGGTCTGTTGGATATCTTGGATTAGTCCCATGGATAGAATTGATTGCAGCATTCCTGTGTATTTTCCCGGGATTTGTTTCCCACTTGCTACCGCCATATTCTTCAATGCAAATAAGATTTCAACCGGTGCGACGCGTTGCGGACAGCGCTCTCTGCATTTTAGGCAGGTCATACACGTCCAGATGACATCTGAGTTTACCAGTTCGTTGAGCAATCCTCGTTTCAGAAGTGCGACGATTTTGTGCGGCTCAAGCTCAAGGAGTTTATGTGATTCACAGCCTGAGGTGCATTTCGCGCATTGAAAACAATAATCTGAGATTTCGTCTTGCAGCTTTGTGAGTCTATCGTTGAGTTCTTTTCTCAGATCTGATTGCGGTTCCCCCATAGAAGTCAAGTCGATGATGCTCATTTCTGTCTCACTCTATATCATAAATTAACAATCGTTAACTATATATACTTTTCCGACTTCTCTGCAAAAAGTTTATCCGAATATCATATTTAAAACTATCAATAAAATTCTGTCGCTCTTTTCATCATACAAAATGATGTAAATTAATATAGCAAAACACGATATCCCTCGACGTGGGGGCTTGTTATGAAACAGATCAATGAAAAACAACTTATCGAAAAAGCCAACAAACCAGGTAAAGACGCCATGCGACTCCATCCGTTTTACCATGGAAAAATCGAAGTCATACCAAAATGTCGTGTGAAAGACTTCAACGATTTCGCGATCTGGTACACCCCTGGTGTCGCAGAACCATGCAAAGAAATCCAAAAACACCCGCTCAAAGTTTATGATTATACCAACAAATGGAACACGGTTGCTGTTGTCAGCGATGGTACCCGCGTCTTAGGGCTTGGTGACATCGGACCTGAAGCGGGACTTCCTGTTATGGAAGGAAAATCACTTCTCTTCAAATATCTTGGTGGCGTGGATGCCTACCCCATTTGCCTCGATACTAAAAACCCGGACGAGATCATCCAAGCAGTCAAGTGGCTCAAACCAAGTTTCGGTGGCATCAACCTTGAAGATATCGAAAAACCAAAATGCTTCTACATCCTCAAACGACTCAGAAAAGAAATGGACATCCCTGTTTGGCATGACGACCAGCAAGGAACAGCAACCATTGTCACCGCAGGAGCAATCAATGCGTTAAAAATCGTCGGAAAACCACTGGACACCGCACTGGTCTGTATGGTTGGTGCAGGAGCAGCAAATATCGCAATCGCTCGCGTTCTTATCGCCGCAGGAATACAACAAAAAAACATCATCATGGTAGACAGCAAAGGCATTCTACATACCTCACGAAAGGACCTGGAAAACGAAAAAGATAAAAACCCTGAGAAATGGCAGATGTGCCAAAAATCAAACGCAGAGGGACGAACCGGTGGTCCCGCTGAAGCATTTAAGCATACCGATATTTGTCTTGCTGCCAGTAAACCCGGCCCTGGAACAATCAAAAAAGAATGGGTTAGTTCTATGGCTGATGACTCCATCGTGTTTGCCACCGCAAACCCTGTCCCTGAGATTTGGCCTTGGGAAGCAGAAGAAGCAGGAGCCCGTATTATCGCAACCGGCCGCTCAGATTTTCCCAATCAAATTAACAACTCCTTAGGATTCCCGGGAATCTTCCGAGGGACACTTGATGTCCGTGCAGAAACAATCACCGATGACATGTGCATCGCAGCAGCCTATGAGCTAGCAAAAACACCATCTCGGCAGGAGCTCTACGATCATGCTATGGCCATTATCAAAAAATCCCGAGATGTCACCCAATCATTGATGAAACAAGGCTTTATCCCACCAGCCCCAGAATAACCTTTTTCTAGGAGAAATACTAAGAAATCAAAAGCCTTAAATCAGATTATCTGTTCTGGAGTCCCTTGGGGCCATCTGATTATTCAGAGAGCTAATCTCCTGAGACTACCAAAGGTGCCTGAGATGAAGCAAATAGTAAAAACCATTACAAAAAAAGATTTTTCATTATTTGTTAACGCATTAATCAAAGAAGGAACCTCTGACGTGGTTGGGGTCAAATCAAAAGGAAAAAGTTATGTTTTTGACAACTTAAATTCCCCTGAAGAATTACGATTAGATTACGATGTTACTATTCTTCCACCGAAGAAATATTTCCTTCCGCAGTATGAACAATTACTGAAATTCTCCTTAGAAAAACCCTTTGAAGCGACAGAATCATTGGACGCAAAACCTCGAATCATCATCGGGGTCCATCCCTATGATATCATCGCGATACAACAAACCGATATCCACTACCTTGATCAACAACAAGATAATTTCTACAAGCAACGTCGAGACAACACGATCATCATTGGAGCTGATATTCAAAATGTCTCTGAACGGTCATTTGCA
>JAPKYG010000073.1 GCA_026394435.1 Methanobacteriota archaeon
AATGATGACCGATCATGGCACACAATTCACATCACTTTCCAGAGAGAGCTGCCCAGATCCACAGCAGAATAAGTTTCAACAACTCTTGAAACAACTGGGGATCCTTCATATCAAAGCACGAGTGAAACACCCACAATCCAACGGTAAAGTAGAACGAGCTGGACAAACCATCGAACAACTCAGAAAACACTTCCTCAACTGGCATGATACCGTGTATTACTATAACTTTCAACGGCCTCATAGCAACCTTGAAAATGGTCACCTGAGAACACCTTATGAGGCGTTCCAGGACAAGATGAGAGCAAAGAAGAAAAGCGGGTGTTGAGATGGCCTTATTAAAAAATCAGAAGAAAGTTAATTCAGGATACCACATTTAATT
This sequence comes from Methanobacteriota archaeon, assembly GCA_026394435.1. Taxonomy (GTDB): domain Archaea; phylum Thermoplasmatota; class E2; order DHVEG-1; family DHVEG-1; genus SM1-50. Next base: position 380 of record JAPKYG010000073.1, read on the forward strand.
TTTTGGACATTGTCAAAATAAGAAGCTCCATATCTTAAAAAGAACCACATAACACAAACACCAGCGTTCAATAGAGGTGTTTGTGCTGTGAAACGGGAACCGTTTTAGTCGATGTTTCAATGGTGAATGCCATTGTTCTACTGCGTTTCGTTCACCGAAAGTTGCATGTTTATAGGCGGACCAAGACGTTGTAACACCCAGGGATACCAAGATCCCATTGGGTTCTACGAAGTAAAAGCATTCCTATATAATAGCTCAAACACCCTGCTTGTGAAATACCAGGTCATCACAAAGATGCTGATTATCACAATATAAAAAAAAGGTTGAGCGCCCCGGCTGGGATTCGAACCCAAGTCGAAGCCTCGACAGGGCTTCATGATAGGCCACTACACTACCGGGGCAGAGATTCTTGTTTGTGTGTAGCTGGGGGTAATCACTTCTCTTTCTTTAATTTTTTGGAAGCGTTCTTTTAAGAAAAGAAGAAACAAAAGACGACCCGCGGGGAAAAAACCAAGATTTATTGCTGATCAGGGATCTCGCGGATTGTGCTAAAGAAGATATAACCATCAATCTGGTACCGAAACTCCTGGTACTCCTGCTGCGCTCCTTGGTAGGCTTGTTCGATAACAGTGAAGTTCTCCATGAGTAGGGTCACAGCTTCCATGTTTCCAAATGACAGGTTCTCAGCCGCGCGTCTCAGATAATCGCTAGCGTTGTACCGTAACATAGTGATGTTTTGTCCTGCGCCTGCAAACCCGATGTAGTAGCCAAGCACCTCAAGGTATCGCGATTTATTTGTGAAATTTTTTGCAATCTCAAAATAGGGTTTTGATTTCCCGAAATTCTCATGGGAGCCAAGGTATTTTTGCATCGCGTTTGAACAATTATCAATACACTGCTTTGTGAGATTTTTACTTTGATTGGCTAACGCGTTATTAAACCAAAACAACGCGAAATCAAAATGGTAGTTGGCGACTTCTCTGACTTCACGTGCTGAATCCATTTTGACAGCACCTTGTAAGTAGTAATTGGTGAAGTTCTCATTTCTACTGTTGATATCTGAGATTTCAATAGTATGTTGTTCGGTAAGTGTGTCTATTTTTGATCGGTTCATGATATCACCCGTGAAGAACGTGATGATGATGACACCAACCATGATTGAAACCAGCATGATGAACATGTTTCGTGTGAATTCTCGCGCCATATTTTCTACACCACCTTATGAAATGGAGACAAGGCTGACTGTGTGCTCATCCCAGAAGACAATCGGGCTGACTACCGGGTTTCGTGTGGAATACCATTCAACACGTGCAAGATTGCTGAAAGACGAGCCTAAGCCTTGGCCTGTAACAAAATCTGTCATCCCTACACCACCAGGTCTCGACAGTGAATAATTCATAGCTGCATCTCCATTCTTCTCGATCCGTAATTTGTACCACCCATTATAGAGATATCCATTTGCATAATCAGAATGCAGCTGAACCCATCCGCTTGGTGTTTTAATGCTCATTTTTACTTGATAGCAGGAGGAGTGAGGAGCGTCGTCGACATAGACATAATCCAATTTTATCTGTGCAATATCATTACCACTGGTTGTTTTGAAATCAGCGCAGAGGTCTGCTGGCTCACTGCTGTTACCACAGGCAAACCAGGTCTCCCATGAGGTTATTTCGCTGTTGAACTTAGAGAAGGAATAGTTCCAATACTGAATAGTGCTCGTGGATCGGAGTTTGGTTTTGAAGGATTTCGCGGTGAAATAATGATAGCTGGGGGAGACTTCGAAATTCGATTCACCGGATTGTTCGCTGGTGTCAAACCAGACTTGGCCTTGGTATGAGTCTTGTGCTTTGCCGCCGACGATATCGTCGAAGTCAGCGAAATCTTCAGTAAGAATGGTCGGTGCCTCGTAAGACCAGATGCTGACGATGGTTGGGTCATCATCACCGGTTTCACCGTCTCCATCTTGGTCAACGCCGTCATTTACCGCAGGGTCATCAGTGAGTTCGTTTTTCTCGTTTGTTCCATCCTCGTTTTCGTCCCAGTGGACAACTCCTTGGTTTGAAATTTTCGTGCCGTTGACTAAGCCGGTATTGACGGTCACCATGAAATTTAACGCGATACTGCTTTGCACAGGAATGCTACCATCCCATAGGATTTTATTGGTTCCGCTGTCATAGGTGATGGTTCCTGACCCAGCGGTCGCAGAACCAGCAACATACTGCATGTTTGCAGGGATGATATCTTCAAATTCAGGTCCCGGGTTGTTGGTTTGAGCTGCGGTGCCAATATTACTGATGGTTATCGAATATTCTAACATGTCTTCACATTCTACAAAATTACCATTGAGGTCCAGGACTGTTTTTCGTGCGAGGATCTGTGTTTTTGCAAACCCGGAGAATCTGAGGTTATCGAAGAACGCCATACTGTCAAATTGGTTGTCTCCTTCGTCCTTCAAATCAATGGTAAGGGTAATAATTTCACCAGGGGACACCGGGTGTTCTCGACCAATGAGTGCGGTTGCGCCCGCATCAACACCATTGGAATTGGGTGTTGTCTGAAGCCAGTCGACTCCTGAGGGACTATTATCCTGAGCAAACAAATTATACCCTGTCCCAAGCAGGGCTGTATCACGAGCGTTGAGGACGAAGTCTCCACCATTAACGTTAATTATGTAGGATGATACTCCCTTTGAAGGCGAGTTTACCGTGATGGTGAGTTGGTCATTATATTGGGTTCCGACATAATCCGGGTATTCAACCGTGAAGAATTGAACATCGTAGTAAAGATAATGCATGTATTGGGGAACGAGGAGTTGGAGTTGCAGATTTGCTTCGTCTCGTGGGTTTCCATATTGTCCTCCTTGGTACCAGTTTCCGCGTTC
>JAPKYG010000086.1 GCA_026394435.1 Methanobacteriota archaeon
AAATCCAAATGCTGGAAGATAGGGATAATTTCTAGGTAATTTTAAGGTTGTAATCACTTTATGTGCAAAGCCCCGAAAGAGTAAATATTTAAATAGTAAAGCTTCATATATAAGTAGAATAAATTAGGGGATAATATGAAAAAAATAATATTACTTATACTAGTGACGATGCTGTTTGTATCGCCATTTGTAGCAGCTACAACCATGACAACTTCCGATAAAATACAGTCTCAAAAAACCATGCCGTGTACAACTTCGGAGTTCACTCATACTGTTTTTATCGAAGAAGGAGTTACTACCTGGTGTCCAAACTGTCCAAATGCAGCAAAGGCACTTTATTCTATGTATAACGCCTCAGAGTACCCCTTCTATTTTGTTGCTTTAATAACAGATAAAAATCCAATTGCACAAAACCGTTCTTGGTGGCATTACCTAGAATATGTAATCCCAACGATTTTTATTGATGGCGGATTCATTCAGTATGATAGCTCAGGTAAAACCCCAGAACTAACCGAGCAACTCTATCGCCCTTACATCGAAGAAGCTGGTGCAAGAACCGTTCATCCCTTAGAACTTACCACGAATGTTGTAGGTCATAGGGACGCAACGTTAGATATTACGGTAACGGTGAAAAACACTGGTTCGAAACCATATCTTGGGTATGTCAGATCGTATGTCACAGAGATCATCTCACGATGGAATAACCAACAAGGAGATCCCTTTAATTTCGGGTTCCTTGATTATGCGATAATAAACGTAATATTCCTCGCACCGCAGCAATCACGAACATATACTATGACTTGGGATGGCGCGGCAAATCATAGGGGCGTTACCTTCCCAGATATTGTTGACGATAATATTATGGTGATTACAGCAGTTGCTCATTGGCTGCCTCATTTTATAGCAAAAGAAGAATATATTGGCCCTCATTTTGCGTTCTACGTTGATCAAACAGTCGGAGCATCGGTAGAATAAACCAGGATATTTGCTTACGACCACAAAAGTGTATTTATCAACAGATACGATAGGCAATATATTTATAATCTATCTTTATTTGTGCACAGATAGCTATAGCTAGTATCTCGGGTGGATTTATGAGTATAGACCGATACAGAAGACAAACCCTAGTTAAGGAGTTAGGTCAGAAAGGCCAAGAACTGCTAGCAACAAAACATGCGATTGTCATCGGCGGTGGAGGACTAGGCAGCCACAGTGCAAATCTGCTAGTACGTATGGGTATCGGAGGCATTGATATCGTTGACAATGATACGGTGGATATCACGAACCTCCATCGGACATCACTGTTTACACAAGAGGATCTTGGGAAATCAAAAGCGTTTGTTCTTCAGGAGAAATTACGAGCGATTAACACAGAGGTACGGATAAGGGGAATCAACCAAAAAGTAACCAAAGAAAATATTGAATCGCTTGTGAAAAATGCTGACGTGATTGTCGATGGTACCGATAGTATGTCACTTCGATTTATCATCAACGAGGTGTCAATAAAATATAATATTCCCTGGGTTTACGCAGGAGTCTATGAGACTGTCGGGATGGTGATGGGAATTCTCCCTAAAAAAACGCCATGTTTGCAGTGCATCTCTCAGAATATCCCAGAATCAACGTCTGGTGAGACTCCGGTACTCGGGAGTCTTCCTGCAATAATCGCATCGATTCAATGTACTGAGACGATAAAACTGTTACTCGGCAAACCACTTGCCGGGTTACTTATCTATGATGTCTGGAAGCAATGTTTTGACACGATGGACATTAAGAGAAATCCACATTGTCCGATTTGTGGAATAAAAAAACATAGTTTGGCTAGAGGACGTATCATATGAAGATCACGGTTAGGTTGTTTGGACGATACAAAGACATCACCAATAAAGACACGATACAACTGAATATTGGAGAGGGAAACACACTAGGCGATGTTATTGACTGCTTCGTGAAACAATACCCTGCTACAGAAAAAGATAAGAGTCGTATGATGATGTCAAAAAATAAGCTGTATGCCTCATTCGATACCACAATTATTGAGGGAGATGAAATTACTCTTTCTCCACCAGTGGTCTCAGGCGGATAGAATATGAAAAAGAATCGATATTTTACACTCCTCATAGTCTTTGTTGTTTTACTCCTTAGTGTTGCCTCAGTTATTGCGGAAAACCAGGTGATTGTAGATTTCTATTATTCTGAGTCCTGCGGTTCCTGTCAAACAGTTATTCCTATCATCGATAATATAACCACTCACTATGCGGAGAATTACTCAGGAAAAGTAATTATCCAAAAAAAAGAAGTGGGTTCTAATGCTACCAATCGCAAAGAAATGCTTACTCGAAAACTCAGCTTTCCATCCGTGATTATCAACAATGAAACAAAAATCCCTGAAGGAAATCTGACGTACAAGGAGTTAACTGAGATAATCGATGAGTACATCGCGAATATTGATAGTCATAAAAAATATGACGAGAACGTGATTTACCTTCCATGGATCGGACCGGTGAATCTTACACGTCTCTCTTTGCCGGTGTTGACGATTGTGTTAGGGGGGTTGGATAGTTTTAATCCGTGTTCTTTTTTCATCCTTATCTTTCTTCTGAATTTATTGTTGTATCTCCAATCAAGACGCAGGATGTTACTGGTTGGTGGTATCTTCATCTTTTTTTCAGGGCTTTTCTATCTAATGTTTATGTTTTTACTCTTCAGTTCTCTTTTGCTTACGAAGGAATATATTTTCGTCATTTCGGTTGCAGCAGGGATTATTGCGGTTCTTATTGGGATCTTTAGTATCAAGGATTTCTTCTTTTTTAAAAAAGGACCAAGTCTATCTATGCCGGAGAAGAAACAAAAAGAGACATTCAAAAACATAAGAAAACTCGTCAAATCACCATCACTTCTCGCGATGATCGGAGGGACAATTTTTTTAGCAGTGACCGTCAATTTCTATGAGTTAATTTGCACCCTTGGATTTCCCTGGGTTTTTACCAATATTCTAAACACCTACAATCTTCCGATGTACGAATATTATGCATACCTTCTGTTTTATAATATCGTCTATGTCATCCCACTGATTATTATTCTTATCATATTCACATTTACCCTGGGAACTACCAAACTTTCTGAATGGCAAGGAAGAAAGTTAAAGCTGCTCTCAGGCATCATGATCTTTTCATTTGGTTTGTTCTTCCTTATTGATTATAAGTTATTGGAAAACGTCATCACTCCCATCGCGTTACTCGGGCTCAGCATCCTTTTGACCTTCGTTATTTCGTACATCTGGAAAAAATACAAGAAAATACCAGAGGGAAAGTCAGATGAAGAACAGCCATCTGAAGAGAAAGTGTAATTAGAGTATTCGTACTGGAGAACCGAATTTTTTTTAATATATCGGTGGTGCTAGGTGTAGGCCGTAAGCCTCTTTCCGTTACTTAACAAAATCTTGTATTTCTTTTTGGAGTTTCAAGTACAGATCATCAAGAACCGTTTCTATTTCTTTTGACAATCCCATTCCATGCGAAACGTCTCGTGGCTGCACCCCAAAAATAACGAGTATCTCAGGAATCTCTTTGAGTTCTTGTGATAAACGAAGAAGGTTTAAAAAATCAGGGTCATGGGTTGACATCATCACCGATTTTTTCTGACTTTGAATGTCTTTCAAACTAAACACTCGGGCATCACCAGGTCGTCCCTTGAAATCAACAGCATCAATAAGCAGAACGGTATCAAATTGTGCAAGGAGATGAAGTAGGTTCATCCCGCCTGTGCCGCCATCAATGAATTCGATGTTTTTCGGGAACTTTTTTTTTTGTTTTTGTAAGCGCTCAAGCAGAACAATTCCAACCCCATCATCTTTCCGCAGGAGGTTCCCGATGCCAATGATCCCTATCTTCTTCATACGATTGAATCAGACGAAGGTGACGTCAAGATAGTGCGTAGAGCAGGAGATGCACGGATCATACGCTCGTACAAGCATTTCTAATGTCAACTCAATTTCTTTTTCGGGTCGTTCAAGAATCTCAGGAACAAGCTTCTCCATATCAAGTTGGATGTTGGCATGGTTCTGATTCGTTGGAATAATACAGTTTGCTTTGGTGCAATATCCTTTCGAGTTCAGGGTGTAATCATGGACAAGAATTCCTCGGGGTACTTCCGCAATCCCGACACCACGACCTGCCTTTACTTTTACCTTCACTGGTTTTTCCTCTCTCACACCTCGCTCCAGGAGTAGATCAATCCAGTATAATGAGTCTTCAATGCTATGAGAAAACTCCACTAATTGCGCAATGGTATTCATGAAGGGATTGTAGTTGATTGGTTTTAAACCAAACATATTCGCGACTTCTTTGGCAGCAGGATGAAGGTGATCACTATTAAGGTTAAACCGTGCGAGCGCACCAACCATGTATGATTCCCGGGCATGTTTCGCATACTTCGCGGTAGATGATTGTGGAACAAGAAATTCCTTCATAACCGCTTGATAGTTCCGATACGCAGGATGCTTTCCTGTATCTGTGGAGTTAATAACACCGTCATAGAGAGCATATTCATCGTCTGAGGATAACGCGATGTACTCGGTTTCCCGTGTGAAATCTGGTAGTGAATCAGCAACACTATGAATGATTGTTGCAATATCTGTTGTGAGTGTTCTTGCTTCTTCAAGTTGACTTTTAAGTTTTACTAGTTGTTTCTCTGTTGGTACGAGGGAAAAACCACCGATAACCAGTCGAATAGGATGAATCGTTCGACCACAAATTAAATCTGACATTTCATTGGCGAGACGATGTAATTTTACTATCTTCAGTACGGTATCTGTGTGTGTACCAATGAGAGGAAAGACACTTCCAACACCAAATAGGTCAGGGGCGACGAGGTACCCGATATGCAAGATATGACTCTGCATGTTCTCTGCATGAATCGCAAGACGTCGGAGCATTGCAGTCTGCTCGCTAATCTTCACTTCCAAGGCATCTTCTGTTGCCTTCAATGACGCAAGAGAATGACCAATCGAACAAATCCCACAAATCCTGGAAGTGATCGAACGAAGCTCATTGTACTGTTGCCCGCGGAGCATCGCTTCGAAGAACCGTGGTGCTTCAACTACTCTCCATTCGAGTTTTTCAATCTTACCATTCTTTACATCAAGAATAATATTTCCATGACCTTCGACACGCGTCACATGTTCAACATGAACAGAAAAATCTTTACTCATCAACACTACACTCCTCTCGACCATAGTTATACATGGTACATCGTCGTCGAATATCCTCATAAGAGAGCTTGTACCGCTCGAGCACCTCTTTGACACAGTCAGTTTCTGCTTTCTTGATAAGTCCACGACACCCTTCGCAAGGACTATTGTGAGTTGGGCAAATAGCTTTACATCCAGCCCGGGTGATCGGCCCAAGGCAGAATTTTCCAAGTTCAAACTGACAGATGTTTTCATTTTTCTTACATTCGACACAAACTGGATATCGCGGGATTTCAGGTTTTTTGCCAAGAGCTATCGCTGTAATTACTGATTTAAATTCATCGCGATCAATCGGACATCCATAGATATAATAATCAACTGGTACAACCTCGTTAATTGCTTTGGTTTTAAACACATCAAACAAGTCATTCCCCTTTAAATTCGCATCCTCATACACAGTCTTGATAACTTCTTCAGGCATCCATTGATTTCGGATTTTATTTATCCCACCCATCGTAGCACACGCACCAAGGGCAACAAGGATCTTTGCTTTACTTCGGATACTACGCAATCGTCTCTCATCCATCGGCCGCATAATCGAGCCTTCCACAATCGCAATATCGTACGAATCGGAATGCTCCTTCATCACTTCACGGAATGAGACAATATCAACAATATCAATAAGATCGAGGATTTCATCTTCAAGATCAGCGATCTCAAGCTCGCAGCCCTCGCAATCCGCAAAATCAAAGACAGCAACCCGTGGTTTTTGTTTCATTCAAACGCCTCTGGCAACTGCTTGAGTTTTCCATAATTAAACACCGGACCCTCTTTGCAGACGTACACTCCGTTCATCTGACAATGCCCGCATTTTCCTACACCACATTTCATGCGACGCTCAAGAGACACATAAATATTGTCATCAGGTATCCCTAACGTCTGGAGACATTTGATGACAAATCTATACATCACCGGTGGTCCGATAACCACCGCTATAGTATTTTTCGAATCAAGCTTGTCTGCTTTGATTTTCGGAAATAACGTTGTAATAAGACCTGTACATCCACCCCAACATTCACTTGGTTCACATCGATCAACGGTAAGCTCACATTGGACGTTGCTTACTTTTTTCCATCGTTCAACATCATTCATAAAAGTAATTTCCTTTGGACGTTTTGCTCCATACAGAATAATGACTTCCTTGAATCTGTCCCTCTGCTTTGGATCAAGGACGTGATTAATCAGGGAGCGCATGGGCACCATACCCGTCCCACCAGAGGTAAATAGCAGAGTTTTTCCTTCGAATGGTTTTACATCAAACCCATTACCTAATGGCCCGCGAATACCTACTTTATCACCTGGTTGTAAAGAACATAATTTTTTAGTGACGTTTCCGACCTGACGTACCATAATTTCAAACACAGGTGTAGTACCAGGTGGAGTTGAGATACCAAAAGGTGCTTCACCGTACCCAAAAACCGATACTTCCACAAACTGTCCTGGCCTATGTCCTAATGGTTTTTGATCATCAAGTTCAATTTCAAACAGGGTGTCGATCTCATTGAATGGCGTTATTTTTTTTATAGTTGCACTTCGAGGGACATGAATAATACCTTTTTCTAAAACCTCGGTCTTTTCCTTAATGAAATATTTTCCAGTATTTTTCTCTGAGTCAAAATGGGCAAGCTCATTGATGAGATCACAGGGATCCGCAATATCTGGTAAACACGCACTGCCGCATCGGCCACACCCCACACAGGCAACAAATCCATAGCGCTCTGGTAAATAATTGCCTTTTCGGAAGAACCGATGACGATATCGCTCTTTTACTTCTTCGCGGAAAACCTCACCACTTCCAACTTTTGTGAATTCTCGCAACATGCATCCATCCCAGGTTCGAACACGATTGCCTCCTTTAAGATTCAAAGAAACGTTATCTTTTACATCATAACAAAAACAGGTGGGACAGACCATGGTACAGGAGCTACATTCCATACAGAAATCAGATCGTTCTTCCCATATCGCATGATGATAATTGGCAACAAGAAGCGAAGACCAGTCTTTTTTATCGATTTTTACTTTTTGTGTATATTTCTTCGTAGCAGCGTCTCGAACTGTATTAATCTTTTTAATGTCAGCATTGGTAGCATCTTTGATCGTTGCATGCTTTTGGAGTAATTTACTCCCTTTTTCAGAGCCAATGGTAACTGCGTAGGTATTCCCTATGTCAGTGAGAAGCAAATCAAAACCTGAGTC
>JAPKYG010000076.1 GCA_026394435.1 Methanobacteriota archaeon
ATCAAAGACATCTGCGACATCTACGCATTACTCTGGTACTCTGGGAAAGACTTTAAAAAACTACAAGAAGAAACTTGGAAAATCATCAGCGGAAGCGACAGGAAACAACTTCAAACATTCATCCAACAAGAACATGATATCTTTCAAAAAGCACACATAGCAATGGACATCGATGGAGAAACAATCAAAAATCTCATCGACCAGCTTCTCAAATAAAAAAGAATTATTTAATCATTCTTATGTTTTTTGATTGAACCCAAGCAAAAGAAAAGCATTGTTCCTTCACTTACGGTTACTATAATTTACGGGAAATAATGCTTTTAGTCATCCCCAATCAGGATTTATAAGGATGGAACGCCCTGCACTCTTGATAGATAATGGGAGGTAAACAAAAATGTTTAAATACATAAATTATATAAACTTATATAATAGGCAGAAACACCATGACCACCATCATCCACTACCCAACACTCGATTCCATACTCATGGTTGAGGAGGCAGCCCAGCACATGAACTACCCAAAGAAAACAGAACTGTGGAAGGCACTGCCGAAGAAGATGATGTATCAGACCTTCTGCCTCATCATCGACTACCTCGAGAAGTCCGGGAAGATCATGATAGACCACGACGGAAGACTGATCTGGACCTGGAACCCAACAATGATCAAAAAGATACAGAAATCTGGAGTCAAACTCAGATGAACAAGAAACCTGTGTACGTAGCGTTCGCCAATAAAAAAATCGAACAGGATTTCGAAAGACTAAAAGAAGAAAAATTCGAAGATATCCAATTATACCACTTCATCGAACGAGCCATAGAAGATCTGAAAGACAATCCTATGTGCGGTATTAAAATTCCGCGACAACTCTGGCCAAAAAGCTACATCAAAAACTATCACATCACCAACCTCTGGAAATACGACCTGCCGAACTCATGGAGACTAATGTACACAATCCTTGAGGACAAGGTCATGATCCTAAACGTCATCTTGGAATGGTTCTCACATAAACAGTATGAAAGAAAATTCGGGTATTGATATGACGAGTATAAAAAAAGACTTAAATATAGAAAAACTACCAACATTAGGAGAAGTGCTCCTTGTTGAGGAAACCATACAAGACTGCAATGAAAGCATTGTTTCTCTTTCTCAGCTGAAAAAACTCCTCCACGGAAAAATCCCACAAAACATCCTTCGGAGTATTCTGGATTACTTGGATGAAACAAACAAAATCGCTACCTCTCCAAAGGGAGTCACCTGGATAAAACACAAGAAAAAATTATTAGATTTTATGGATGAATTGTTTAAAAACAGTGAACTCACAGAGGAAGACACCATACGTCTTGGAAGAAAAATTAACAAAAAAGTTGCGAAAAGATTCTTCAATGATCAAGAGGAGGATAATACGAAGAAGAAAGAAACGAAGAGCAAAACAACCAAAAAGATAAACGTAGAAAAGCTCGCACAAAAAAGCAAACTTACGAAAGAAGATGCCGATGCATTTAGCAAAAAAATCAAAGCATCGGCGACCAAGCGATTCTTAAGTTGAGACAAACCATGCGAGAAACCGACTGCGAATATGAATGGGTGCAATACCAAGATCTCAGCGAGTTTAAAGGAAAATGGATCGCGGTCATCAACAAAAAGATCGTCGGTAGCGGCTTGTATGCAGATGACGTCGTTAAAGAAGTAAAAAAGAAAAACAAAGAAACACCAATGTTAGTCAAAGTAGCAACAGAAAAATATCTGTTTGAATGAATCAAAGAGGAAATATATGAAGAAGAAGACTAACGATGAATCATATATAGGAAAATGGTTGTTAGTCGATAAGAACCAAAGAGTACTGTTTGCAAGTGAGCATATCGCTGAGGTGGTTGAGGAAGGAAGAAAATACAAGCTTTACGAAGTATCTATCCACAAGGATTTAACTCCATGGATATGTATTTTTTAATAAAAAAACTCATCCGATGTAGCTCATAACTGGGAGGTAATATATGGTATATATCCGAATAAATATCAGCGAAAAAACAAACAGAATTATCAATGAAATAAAAAAGGAATACGGATTTAAAAATAAAGGTCAAGTAATTGATTTTGTCGCGGAATGGTTCGAGAATACATACCTGAAAAATGAAAGAAAGTATAAAAAAAAGATTAATAAAATAAGGAAAAGATTAGAGTAGAATACCAATGAAAGAAAAATCAAAAAATAGTATGAAAAAATTCCTCAAGGAAAACCAAAAGGAACGGTTCCGTTTCATCGACCAATGGGCAGAGTACGTCCGCACACATAGCGACAAGGAATGGTCACGACAGCAAAACGTCATCATTAACTCTTGTGTACGTACCGCTTTCATGACAAAGGAGGAGTACCTTGCGATGAAAAACATCGAAGGCGAGATGAAACAGGGAAAAAACGTAAAAAAATTTAATCAAAAAGATGCAGTGAACTATCTGAAAAGACTCTGAGAAGAGAATTAGGCAAAGAAATACCTTTAAATAAATAAAAACAATAAGTTTTAATAGAGACTAAAAAAAGGGAGGCAATATTCCTATGAAGAAAACACATAAAAAATTCATAGCAGTCGTCAGCATCCTTATCTTTCTTGCAGGGAACCTTGCACCACTGCAGGCAACCACACCACTGCGTTCATTAACAAATACCACAGAAAAAAGTACACCTCTGCTGTCACCTGATGCAGTGTTCGATCAAAAGATCTCCATTCTCATGAGAATTTCCGGATTCCCCAGCCTGTCCGCCTGCATCATCAAAGACGACCAGATCATCTGGTCCAAGGGATATGGATACTATGATGTTTCCGAAAAAAAACAAGCGACGATAGACACCATCTATGTCCTTGCATCGGTCACCAAGACCGTTGTCGGCACCGCCCTCATGCAACTGTATGAACAAGGCCTCTTTGACCTTGATGACGATGTCAACGCCTATTTACCATTTGAGCTTCGAAACCCGAATTTCCCTGATGCTCCCATCACCTTCCGTATGCTTCTGTCCCATACCTCCAGTTTGAATACAAATACTCAAATGCAATACTACTGGCTCAACTTCTCAGGAGATCCGCCCTTTCATTTCTTCCCAGAACCATACCTGAGGGAATTCCTTCTCCCAGGAGGCGCCTATTATGATCCCGGCGTATGGAGCGATACATATCGACCAGGGGAACATGCGATGTATGCGAATGTCGGCTTTGACCTGATCTCCTATCTTGTCGAATTAATATCTGGTGAACCTTTCCTACAGTACTGTGACACCCATATTTTCTCCCCATTGGATATGGAGAATACCGGTTTCAATCTCTCCGTTTTTGAAATGAATCAGGTAGCGATACCATATCAGCGTTACTTAGGGAGATACTACAAGATTAACGAGCTTGGATTCCTGTTTGGTGAATACACACCCCCTAATCAATATTGGAGGATGCGATTCTACCCGGCAGGTGGACTCTATTCAACGGTTACCGATCTCTCCCATTTTCTCATCGCACATATGAATGGTGGCATCTATCATGGCACGCGGATCCTAAAAAATGAGACCGTGGATCTCATGCATGAGATACAACCAGAGAACAACATTGGGTATGGTCTCGCATGGATGCAAACCTCCATTAGCCCTAGTCTTTCTGCCACAGGTCATGGTGGGGACTTCTATGGGGTCGACACATGGATGCTCTATAATTCTTCAGAGGATATTGGTGTTATCTACCTCGCCAATGGAAACCCAGCATTCTTCGGGCTCTTACCATTCGGAGGACTGTTTCTCTATAAAATGATCCTTTATTCATTGTTCACAAAAGAAGGAACCTTCAGAGGGGAGATGCAACATGATTTCAAGGTATCATCCAATCCGTTCTTCATAAGGACCTTGATGGTATCTCAACCCATGTTAGGTTGAGAGCATTGCTGCTTAAAAAAAAGGAAAAAGAATACTAGAAAATCTAATCAACGATCGAAATAATTTTTACCCAATCTTCATCGGTGAACCCGGGTATACTTCGTTTGACGAAAGATAAACTGGTGTCCTGAAATTTCATTACCTGGGAAAGAATCAACTTTTTAAAAGGAAGATGCCAGTACATCGTGTGCACGAAAAGATCTCTATTGAGATGTGACGTACACCGTTTAAATTCCTGTAAAGCCTTCTGCCTGGAGTGCATGCTTGTTGCAGCGATTTTCCCAGAGATAAGGGCACCATGCACGCCAAAGCCAAAAAATGGATCTAAAAAGCCTGCCACATCCCCAGCAAGCACAAAGGTTTTTCCAGCGAATTTCGTAAACAACCGTGCCTTTTTAGGGAAATGGGAAACAAGGGAAGACCACCCGGCCAGTTCAATACCCTCGGTTTCTTTAACCAAATCCGTAAATTTCTTTAAATGTTCTTGGGAAAGTCGCAATGGGCCTGATAGTTGGGCTGAAAGCAGCCCGTTTTTCGTCGAAACATATCCGTAGTCAGAGGTAAAACCCCCAAAGTACGCGAGGGACATATTTTCAAGATCGGTCTGTAGGTGCGTGTCGAATTGTTTGAAGGTGACATACGGGAGATGGAGGGCTTTCACCATCTTCGAATAGCCTGCAGTTGCAATGATCGAATGGTCAGGAATGCTCCGCAATTCTTCTGAGGTGAGCGGATGTGAAAATTCAAAGGTAACCCCTTCTTTTACCGCTGTTTCATAGAGAAAATAATCAAGGGACGATGTCCGTGGTCCTCGCTCGACAACATAAAGATTCTGTGTAGAAAATACAAGTTTTTTTGGACCAATGTACCCTCTAAAATCATCTAATTTTGAGAAACATGATTCTAATTCTATTCCGATATACCGTTCCATCTGTTGCATATGCAGAGGCGTCATATGAACTGACGGATGACATTCTGACGATCCCCCAATCTTTTCTTCTTTTTCATAGACGGTAACATGATATCCGTCCCTAACGAGATTTATAGCGGAAACCAGACCAGATAAACCGGCGCCATAAATCTGGACATCTTTTAATGTCATTCGTAAAACTAAGTAAGTTGGATATTAATATCTCTTGTTATGGTGATAAATCTTAAATATCAACGTTGAATCATTAAGAGGAGTGTGAATGGTAAAGACCATAGGAGTTCTCGGTGCATCTGGATTAGTTGGAAAAAACCTTATCAAAGAATTAATTGCACACACAAAAAATAACATAATAGTTGCCAGCAGAAAACAAAAGAAACTTCAGGAAATGTATAACCAAATTGACAGAATAACAGATATTTTTACGGTAGATGCAAGGGACAAAAAGAGCTTAAAAAAGTTTTATTCAGAAATAGATATGATTATCAATTGTTCTGGCCCCACATCAATTATTAAAACCATTCCCGCAAAAATGGCTATTGAGGAATCCATACCCTACGTAGAATCAGGCGTATCGCTCTTAAATGAATGTGAAAAAAGCATCAGAGAACTTGATCAAAACGCAAAAGAAAAAAACATTTTAATGGTCACCGGGGCAGGAGTTTTTCCTGGGCTTTCCAGAGTCTTACTTCAATTAGCAGCTACTACATTTGATAGCGTTGACAATATCAAAATTTCAGTACTATTTAACAATCCTCTCTCAATAGGATCCGCTGTTGACATGCTGTTAGAATCACAAAAACGTGTTGCTGTTTTTGAAAACGGAAAGTGGGTCAATCCAAGGTTGGGTTCACTGAGGGAAACAATTTGTTTTCATTCACCATTTAATACCCAGCATGTGTATGCATCACCTCCAGTAGATACACAACTTCACTTCCCAAAAAACATCCAAAATTTTTCTCTTAAAACAGGAACATGTAGCATTTTATCAGACGCTATACTTTTAACGCATTCTATCAACGCTGACAGTTATACATTGACAAAAATAATGGGCAGATATCTGAAATATGCCAGTGAAATAAATCAGTATATCGCTCCCTGTGGCTGTGCAATGAGAATGGATGCCTCCGGGAAAAAGAAAGAATGTACTAAAAACATGAACGTTAGTCTTTATCATCCTGATACATTTACCGCAACAGCAACTGTTATCGCCCAGGGGGTTGACTTTTTATTAAAAAATAAGGTCAAGGAAACAGGTGTTTTTACTTTTGGCGAAGTTATGAATCCGATTGAATTGTTAAACCAACTTCGTTTGAAAAAATTTTTTGTCGAAGGTACTTAATTTTTAATCCAGCAGCTATCGCCTTCAAGATAGTCATCTGTTTTCCAGAATGCTTGTGCTCTGCAACCACCACACACATCTCGATAGGTGCATTTCCCACAGGTTCCTTTTAATAATCTTCTGTCTCGTAGTTCTTTTAGAACAGGGTTATTTTTGTTGAACCAGATATCTTCGAAGGTTTCTTGTGTTAGGTTTCCAAGGATATGCGGTAAAAGATGACAAGGATGTAAGTCTCCATTACTTGAAATATGACATACCCATCGTGCTGATAAACAACCCTTGAAAAACCCGGTTAGTCGTCCATATTTTTTATAAAAATACGTATCTGTTTCATATGCGGAGTTGATTGTTATCAAATAAGGATAGGGTTTAAGCGTTATCTTGCTTGAAGGTGCGATGTCTTGTAGATATTCAAAGAGACGTTTGCGTTGTTCGGGGGTAAGAACCTCCTGTTGTAGTTCTTTTCCTCGTCCAGCGGGAGCGAAATCATAAATGTACCATCCATCGACATGAAGCGACTCTAAGAGCGTGTAAATGTCTCTTAATTCATTGATGTTGCTGTTCATAAAAACAGTTGATATCTGTGTAGTAATACCAGCGTTGATACAGTTTTTGATACCACTGATTGTTTTTTCGTATGTTCCTTTTTTATCACGGATATGATCATGTGTTTCTGGTTTTGCGCCATCAAGGCTTACGCACACGTGATCTATGTTTAGTGTTTTTAAGCGTTTCACACAGTTTTCATCGAGCAGTGTCCCATTGGTTGAAATCGATGTATAGAGTTCTAATTGTTTTGAATACGTCAAAATATCAAAAATATCTGTTCTTAATAGCGGCTCTCCTCCCCCAAAATCGATCATTCCTACCCCTGCTGTAGAGAGCTTGTCTAATACATGATACACATCAGTTGTTGTTAATTCCTCTCGTTGTTCTGAGGAATAACAATGAAGACAGCTCAGGTTACATCTGTTTGTAATATCAAATACCGCGTAAATTGGTATACCAATTTCGATTGCCCTCTGTCCTTGTTTTCCTATGCTGCGGAAAAATGCATTGATTGACGTCATCGCCTCTATATCAGAAGATAAATCACTCAGTTCGCTCCTATCTATTTTCATATACACCATGAATGTTTTGAATAAAATGCTTCCAAAAGCAAGGTGCTTTCTGCACTCTGGACAGGATATTTTCTCGTTAAAATTGTGTAATACCGCTTCAATACGAGTCATGCCACACACAGAACATTGTTTGGAATACCACAGAGCTATTGGTTTAACAAGTAGATTACGCATTGTTACCCTCTTTTATGTAACACCAGTAGAGAACTCAGATGGGACGACCTTTTTGTTGACCACATCATATCGGTTTGCTGTATCGACAAGGTCATAAAAAATATCAAAACAAAGAAATCCTATAAAATGAATAGGCTGAGCGAAACTGAGTATCACACCGAAAAAGGCAAACGTTTTCAAGAAAAATCTGTGTTTCAATATGAAGGTAATACTTTTATTGTTACTTTTCCAGTGTTCATGCCCAAATTCATCCAGGAATGACCCTGCTGTAGCTACAGGTATGATGTAAAACGTTGTGACTTCTATATTTATTATATGCAAAACAAAGGCAGAAAAAACTAGTGTTATAAATAAAATAATGCTTGCGATGTACGCTGGATGATCTATTTTTCCTGTTATTATTAATCCTATCACCGTACCGATGACCATACCGACTACTGGCGACTCTGTTAATGCTAGATATGCCATGGAAGTCGGTATAAAGATTACAAGCGGTACAATCCATAGTCTATACAATTTGACTTTTATTTCGTCTATCAGTTGATCCATGGTTTTTACTGCTATCCCTAAGAGAACACAGATTCCCAGGAGTATAAATCCATGAAAAACAATGTTTTTCGGATAAGAAAAACCGACAAGGATGCACCCAAAGCCTATTATAGAAGATATCGTTACGACAAAAACTAGTTTTTTCATGATGTTTCTGTCTCATACATAACGTTAATACATAAATATATCTATGTTCATATTACAAATTCGGTATACGTTACATAATTAGGATGATCTGATGAGGAAGATTGATTCGAACGTAATCATGATGTTTTTACTCACTATAACCGGAGTTTATTTTATTCTTAGTCAAATCCTTAATATCCCTACCTCGAACACGGGAGTTATCCTAAGTTTCATACTGCTTTTTTTTATCATTATCGTTATTCATGGATGGGAGACCTTAGGGGCTCGTGAGTTGCTCGTCTTTTTATTGATTGCCTATAGCATACCTCTCCTCTATGAATATACAGATGGATTGGGATTTGGCGGATTGGTGAGGTGTACCTGTTCTTATAGTAATCTATTAGGACCGAAATTCCTTGGTAAAGTCCCTTATGTCATACCACTTGTCTGGTCAATCTCTTTGTACTGCACGTTCACGATGACAAATATCATTTTCAACAGAATCAGGATAACTCATAAGTTCGAAGAGGTAACCTCCCTACAATGGTTTTTTAAAATTATTGGAATAGGGATTGTCAATGGATTGATCATGGCGTCCTCGGATTTAATAATAGATCCAGTTATGGTTGCAATGGGTGCTTGGAGTTGGCACGGTGAAGGAGTATATTATAGCATCCCTCTATGGAATTATGAAGGATGGATAGAAATCACTGCAGTAACCGTTGTATGCTACTGTGTTTATCTTCATATCATAAAGAAAAGCCAGATTTACATAGGGGGAGAAAAACGATCGAGTTATACCCTTTTGGTAGTCGTCTTCTACTTAGCCTCCTTAATTGTCTATGGAATTTATGCAGTGGATGAACAGGTGATGTATGTAATTCCATGGGCAGTGATGACGATGGGATCATTTGCTGTTATCGTAGTAATTCAGTTCTATCGATCTTATTCAAAAGTAGGAAAAGAGGTTTTTCCTCCTGTTGAGTGAAGCGGACCTGGCGGGATTCGAACCCGCGATCTGCAGCTTAGGAGACTGCCGCCCAATCCAGGCTAGGCTACAGGTCCCTGGACGAAATAATACGAGAGAAGTATACTTGGGTTATTCTTAAAAGTTGACTCCCCTATTTTTTTAGAGTGGCTTGTAGTTGATGGAAAAATGAGCTGAGGATCCATCCGTCTCTTTTATTTGCGGCTTCTGCAGTTCCTGTAACCGGATGGTCTCAAAAGGAATCTGTTTCTCCTGCAAGAGCGCGGAAATCCCTGGCACGTGCCCATCCCCAACGCAGGCGATTATCTTCTGATGTTTCTCCTGTAATGCGACAAGCTTCCCCACCATATGCTCGTTTCGCTCATCGATCAACGTGCGTTTGATCGTGGGGAATTTCTTGCCGATCTCCTGGATGTAGGAATCGAAGTTCTGTTGGTATTTTTTCAGTTCATCTTCGACCCGTTTCTTGCTGACAAAGAACCCAGCAAAACCTGAGAACAGAAGTTTGAATTTTTCAGAAAACGGCATCGTGTTCCACATGCGGGTGAAGAGCTGTTGCGCGTTGGTATCAATGAACGCGACCGGCAGCTGATGTGATTGCGCATAGGTAATCGCGGTCAGCATCTCGTCTCCCGCGTTCACGCCGTACTGTTCCGCCATGCTTTCCTGGAATTGCGCCAGCATCTTATAGACAAGAGGTAGGTTCTTTTTTGCTGCATGATAGGCGGCAGGATCGGTGTTCCGCATCATGATTGCCTGGTATCGTTGTGGGTCGAGCTCGACGCCGATGATCTCCGGTTCTTTTTCCTCAAAGATGTCGAGGATTGCTGCGGAGAGGTCGAAGACGTGTCCGGTGCCGATGAGGGTGATCATGAGTTGCGGCAAATACGATGGTATTTGATTAAGGTATGCGTTCGTACAACCCCAATAATCGACAATCGTCGATATAACAATCGACAATATTAAATACTATGAAAGCCATAATAATATGTATGTGTAACGTCATCGACGATTATCGGGAAGATGAATTATCCGACGCATGGATAAGAATCGAAAGAAGGAAATTGCTCTATTCATAATTTCCTCCCTTTTTCCTCTCTTTCACCCTTTATTTTTTTTAGAAATTACTCCGAGAAAAACCCAGATCGCTAGTACCGATAATGCTCAGACTTGTACGGGCCGTTCACCTTCACGCCGATATAATCAGCCTGCTCTTTAGAAAGTTTCGTCAACCGGACGCCAAGCTTCCCCAGATGCAACCGCGCGACCTCCTCATCAAGGATCTTCGGCAGCATGTACACCCCGATCGTATGCTTTTCTTTCCACAATGCGATCTGCGCAAGCACCTGATTCGTAAACGAATTGCTCATCACAAAACTCGGATGCCCCATCGCACACCCCAGGTTCACCAGACGGCCTTCCGCCAGCACAAAAATCTCATGACCATCAGGGAACATATATTTGTCCACCTGCGGTTTGATATTGACTTTTTTCACACCTTTCATCGCATCCAGCTTCCCGACCTCAATCTCATGGTCGAAATGACCGATGTTACACACGATCGCCTGATCCAACATCTTCTTCATATGCTCCACCGTAATAACATCCTTACACCCGGTCGCAGTCACATAGATATTCCCTTCAGCTAGACTGTCCTCCACGGTCTTCACCTCGTAACCCTCCATGACCGCCTGAAGCGCACAAATCGGGTCAATCTCCGTGACAATAACCCGTGCACCAAAGCCGCGCATCGACTGACAACAGCCTTTGCCGACATCCCCGTACCCGCAGACCACCACGGTTTTCCCTGCAATCATCACATCGGTCGCCCGCTTGATCCCATCAGCAAGGCTCTCCCGGCACCCGTAATGGTTATCGAACTTTGACTTGGTCACGGAATCATTCACGTTAAACGCAGGAAACAAAAGAGTCTTAGCCTCCAGCATCTGATACAACCGATGCACACCGGTCGTCGTTTCCTCAGACACTCCTTTGATGTCCTTGACCAGACCGGACCAGTACGTCGGATTCTTCGCATAGATTTGCTTCAACAGCTTCATCAGTTCCGTAAAATCCTTGCCTTCCTTCGAATAATCTTTTTTCAAAAGCGACAGGTTCTGCTCTACCTCAAATCCCTTGTGCACCATGAGGGTCGCGTCCCCGCCATCATCCACAATCAACTGTGGTCCTTTCCCATTCCCAAAATCCAACGCCTTCTGCGTACACCACCAGTACTCTGCAAGGCTTTCGCCTTTCCACGCGAACACCGGCACACCGGTCTTGGCAATAGCAGCAGCAGCATGATCCTGCGTTGAAAAGATATTGCAGCTCGCCCACCGGACCTGCGCTCCCAGCTCTCGTAACGTCTCAATGAGCACCGCAGTCTGAATCGTCATATGCAGACTCCCGGAGATCCGCGCGCCCTTCAACGGTTTACTCACACCGTATTTCTCCCGCAAAGCCATCAGCCCGGGCATCTCTTTTTCCGCGATCTCGATTTCCTTTCTGCCAAACCCAGCAAGGGTGATATCCTTGACCGCATAGTCGTTTTTCTGTGATGCTTTCATAACACCATACTCCACTATTATTTTATTTCAGGATGAGTTTCGCATCCACAACACAGATGCGTTTCTCATACACAAACACCGGATTCAAATCCATCTGGTCAACCTGATCAATGAGTTCCTCACCCAGTTTCGAGACCTTCAACACCAGGTCAATGACGAGTTGCTTGTTTGCTTTTATCCCACGGAACCCCTCTAGGAGTTTCTTGCCGGCCAGCTCCTCGACCATCTGACGTGCATCATAGGAATCAATCGGGACGACACGGAACGAGACATCCTTGTACAGCTCGGTGAAAATACCACCGATCCCGCACATGATGGAAAGACCAAACGTCGCATCCTGCACCAGGCCAACGATGATCTCCACACCTTTCTCCTCCATCTGATCGACTAAGAGGTCCTCCTTTGGGAACTTTTTGCGAAACTCTTTGAATGTTTTTTTCAACTCCTCTTTATTCTGAATGTTCAACCTCACACCACCGACATCGGTCTTATGAAGGATAGCAGATGAGCAGACCTTGAGCGCAACAGGAAACCGCAGCGAGAGTTTCTCCAGATCTTTTTCTGTCCGAACCACCTCATATTTTGTGGTAGGAATCCCATACGCACGCAACAGGTCCTTGACCTCGTTTTCCGCAAGCGCACCGGTCCTGCCCGCAAGCAGTTTCTTCACAGCCGCATTCATGGTCAGTCCTTCTTCCGGTTATCGATAACTCGTTTTGCCTTTAAACCTGTTTCGAGGATCGTATTCGGCGGCAGCACATCAACACGCGGAGTGAACACAATAACGGACTGGATGTCCCCTTTGAGCTTCAGTGCTAACTGCTCGGAGTCCACCTGGCTGAGCCGCTGCTTGGTCTCCACTTCGACCGTCAACATGTCGACATCGTTTTCAGTCGATAGCACCATCCGCCAGTTCCCCCCGACTAACGAGTTCTTCATGAGCACCGACTCTATCTGACCAGGGTAGATGTTCGTCCCCCGGATGATCACCATGTCATCGGACCGTCCCTTGATCATTGAATGCCGCACATGGGTCCGACCGCAGGAACAAACCACTTGATCGTACAGTTTCGCGATATCCCTTGTTCGATACCGCAGCAGCGGCATCCCTTCTTTCGTAATCGTGGTCAGAACAATCTCGCCTTCCTCCTCCGCTTCAACAGGCTCAAGTGTGATCGGATCAACACATTCGACAAGGAAATGATCCTCCCAGAGATGCAACCCATCATGCTGATCGCAATCTGTGGATACACCAGGGCCGCACATCTCGGTCAGACCGTAAATATCATGCACATCCATATCCCAGGTTTCCATGATCCGTTTCTTCAACCCAGGCGTGAACATCTCCGCGCCGAACAACCCGTTCCTCACCTTCAGGCGCTTCGGATCAATACCCATCTCCAGGGAGACCTGACCAAGGCGCATCGCATACGACGCGACCCCAGAAATAAACGTGGTCCCGTAATACTCCATGAGTTTTATCTGCCGCTCGGACTGTCCTTTACCGGACGGGATGACGAGCGCACCTATTTTCTGCGCCCCATAATGAAACCCGAACGCACCAGTGAACGTCCCGTATGGGATCGGGTTCTGAAAATTATCTTTTTTCGTCAGACCAGACATGGAAAGACATCGCGCCATCACCTCAGACCAGACCTTCAGGTCACCACGGGTGTAACACGCGGTTACCGGCACACCGGTTGTCCCTGAGGATGCATGAAGCTCTACACAGTTCTCCAAAGAAGTCGTCATCATCCCGAACGGCGCGTTCTTCCGCAAATCATCCTTGGTCGTAAACGGCAGTTTCCTGATATCAGAAAGGGTTTTGATGTCCTCGGGTTTTACCCGGAGCTCCTTGAATTTCTTCTTATAATGCGGCACGGTCTCGTACACAAGATGCACGGTTTTCTGTAACCGCTCGAGCTGCAGCTGCTGTAATTTCTTCCGCGACACGGTTTCCATTTTCGTGTTGAAAAGATGATCCATAGAACTCCCACGCCCCCAATACACTGATTATTTATTAAGGTTGATGACCTGAATGCGAAAAGAAACGAAAAAAGAGGTAAAACAAAGGTTATTAAAGGAGATGTATGTTATAAAATTGATAATGGGGGAAAGGCATGGAAAAATATCCATTGTTAAGGAAAGAATTGGCAGTTGGAATCATCCTGTTGTTCCTGGGAATAAGTATTCCATCAATTTCTGCATCATCAAACGAGGACATTACCATCTATATTTCAGCTGGTATATTTCGTGAACGATACGGGACGTTTGGTCTTGGCTATGTCGTCAGGGTGTATAATAATGGTGAAGATAATATTACAGGTATTTTTTATGTTAATCGTACGACACGGTTTGGAGAAATAATTCGCTGTGAAGCGGCTTCTTTTATGATAAGTCATATTATTTCCTTTGGGACAGTTGACGTCAATATATTTGATGGCCACCCAATAAATCTCATATCTCTTACCGTAAAAGTCGGAGATAGGATTGTTACAAAATCTGGTTATGAGATAGGGCCTTTCGTACTGATAACGAAATAATAGATTTCCTACTCATTACCTGGTATCTTTAAACAATTCCCTGTGATACGGCAGTATCCTCTGGTGAAAGGTTTTAAATAACTCCGTATAATTATAATATTATCAGGGAGGATCCCCCTATATTTAAGAAATGTGTCACTCTTGGCATAATCCTCTTATTCATTGGTGTCATAGTCGCACCAAGCATCAACTTCAACGTTGTCAAAGCATCCGATGACAACGATCTTGTTGAGGTGACCACTCAAGCATGCGGCGTCAAAGGAGACAACAACCATACTGTACAGTTAACAAAACGACAAGTGCGAGATGTACAAAGAGTGTTTGATGATTTAAAGAATCGCATGTCAACAGCAGTGTCAATGGAAGAAACACAAAGGATATTCAACGACACAATCGTATCATTGAGCAGATACAATCTGTTACCCACCGGCATGAGCATTGAACTAGCAAAAAGATTGGTGACTCGTGCAAGTCAAAATCAAAAATTAGAAACATTTCTTACGAAAATATCTACGAGAGTACAAGCAGATTTAAAGGAAGGAACGATACAGAACTCATTTTGCTACGTCGCAGGCAACACAAGTAATACTCATTTTGCAAAACCTGTTACGAAACTAACGATGCATCTGTATGACATTATGGATTATAGTTCCGGAAATCATATCTTGGTATTACTTTCCACAGCCTTGTGGATCGTATTTAATCCATTAAGCACCATCAGTCAAATGATATTACAGCGACAGGGAAATCATTGTGGCGTCAGTATCTTTTTTGGCAATTATCATTATTATCCATATCCCAATTGGTTATCCCCAGCGCAGGGATGGATCTCGACGAATGGCATCAACGGAAAACAGAACATCACAGGTTCCTTTTGGGGACAAAAAGTAACGAGCGGGTGGCAGCCACAAGATGATTGGTATATGAATTACACCTGGAGAGGATGCATTGGATTTACAGGATTCATAACATATGTCGGTTCAGATAGCGCGTATTATCTCGGTTCTGCTTTTCATGTAAACGTAGGTCCAAATCGACCCTAACTTCTGGAGAGAATCAAGAATCAAAAAAAAGAGATGATAACGAAGCGCCATACCTCTTTTTTCAGACGAAACTCTCCCTGCATTCCCTCCCCATGATCAAACCCAAGAAACTATTTAAAGCTACATCCCTTCAAATCGAATACCTATGAATCAACAACGTGAACAACGTGGATGGCAGATCCATCATCACGAACAACTATTTTTTCGAGGAAACACGGGTGCCCCGACCATTCGACTCAAATTCTTCCACTATCCAGCCTACCGACAAACAGTCACCATCAATCAACCACCTGCATACTGTAAGCTTAAGACGAAACCGAACAACACGTTTTTCCTCTTCCAGCAGAAGGTTCGGACGAAAGGAGCAATCTCTCTTGAACGAATTATTTCGGTCCATCCACAGCCCTCAACACTCCCCGTAAACAAGACATGGGGCAGGATATCGGACATCCCTCAACTGCTTCAGCGAAAATACAAACAAAGCTTCGCCTATTGGCCGGTGAGCTCATCTGCAATCCAGGATATTTCCCAAGAACGCTGGTTCGCCACCAATGACCTGTCCGACTGGGTGCAAACGGTGAGCCGCTACATCATCATGAAAATTAAGCATCCTGAGAAACAAGAGAAACGGTTAGGCGCGGACCAAGCACTCCGCACCGGCAGCGGTGATTGCGATGAATTCACGGATCTGTTCATCACGCTTGCTCGGATACGCGGAGTTCCGTGTCGACGGTTAACCGGTTATTTCATCCGTCAAACGAATGCAGAACCTGAACCCCACGCTTGGGGAGAAATGCTGTCACCAACCGTTGGATGGGTTCCGATTGACATCGCGTTACGTAACCTTGGGAATCATACCATCAACTATGTGATCGGCAAGATCGAGGAATTCAACCCCTCCCTTCTCGACTATCAAATCTTGAAACAAACATCTGCGGTACACTATCACTGGGAACGACCGCTTCCGCTCATCACTCCGCTCTATTGAGGTCGTGTTTTCCAACGATCCCAAGTACACTCAGTAGCCCACTTATACCAACGGCACATGCGACTATCGTTCTCATAGTATTCCCCTTCTGTTTTAAAAAAGTTAGTTTTATATTAAAATTTCTTTGTACATATTTTCCAACGTTTCTAGAGAAATATTCGTGAAAAACGGCAGATTGTCGTGAAAATTTAAATACTATAGAGGGTATAATATCTTGGGGGTATACCTAATGAATATGAAGAAAATAGCATGTCTTGTAATTTGTACGCTAATGATCGTGACTGTTTTCCCTGTCGTAGGTTTTCCAATTCAAAAAGAGGAAATAAAGAATTTGAATAATGCGCAACCACATTATAAAGCACCAACACCAGGATACGCACCAATTCCACCATCGGATACATTAATCGATGTACCAACGGTTCGTGAACATCCTGAAAAAACAGCAGCAACTATGGATGATACCGTCATCAGCATGATCGAGCAGGTTGATGTATCGATTTACTTACGTTATCTGGATAATCTGACGGCTCTCGGACCACGACCCACCGGAAGTAGTGCCTGTGTGGCATCAGCAGCATACATTTACAACCAATTCGAAAGCATGGGACTTGCGGTACGCTATCATAACTGGAACAGCGCGGGATACTCATCAGCCAATATAGAAGCGACCATTAATGGTACCGATGAATCCAGCGATGAAATCTACATCATCTGCGCCCACTACGATACGGTATCAGCCGGTCCAGGGGCTGATGATGACACCTCAGGGACGGTAGCTGTCATCATGGCAGCATTAATTATGAGCCAACACCAATTCAAATTCAACCACACCATCAAGTTCGTGGCTTTTTCTGGGGAAGAACAAGGTCTTCTGGGAAGTGGAGTCTATGCGGCTGACGCAGCGGCTGAAGGATGGGACATCGCCGGTGTGCTGAACGCAGATATGATCAGTTACGCAATCACCACCAATGATGGTAATAATCTCATCGTGTTTGAAGACACAGATTCAGAGTGGCTCTACACCTACACCCTTGACATCAACACCGAATACGCTGATTACACTCACCTCACGCTCCATCACGGAAGCTACACCTGGGGTAGCGACCATAATTCTTTCTGGGACGAGGGATACGACGCATTATTCTATTTTGAATATACGGAAACACCGTACTACCATACCTCTGGTGACACGATCGCTCATATCAACAAGACATATGCAGTAAAAAACATACGACTTATTCTGGCGACCCTTGCAGAACTCTCAGAGGTTAGATTCCTCAGCAATCCTCCAGCTGCACCCGTGCTCACTGGTCCTACCAGCGGAGTTATCAATCAAGCGTACACCTTATCCGTTGTCACCACCGAACCAGATGGGGAGGATGTCTACTATTTCATTGAGTGGGGAGATAGTCAGGCGGATGAATGGGTGGGTCCGTATAACTCTGGGGTGACAGCTGAAATTACCCACCAATGGGACAAAAAGGGGACCTATACCATTATGGCAAAGGCAAAAGACATATATGGGATGGAGAGCGGCTGGGGTACCATTAACGTGGTCATGCCGACGGAATATACATTCTCCTTCAATGTATTCCTTCAGCATCTCTTCGAGAGATTCCCCCACATGTTCCCAATCCTCCGACACCTTATAGGGTACTAGAACCCCACCCTTTTTTCTTTTCTTTTTTCATCATCCCCCTCCTTTGTTCAATCCATGAAATGTTGTCCATGGGTACTCAGCGACAAAAGTTTTAAATAAAGATTTCCCTTCCTTACCTCCTACAACCAAGCATTGATACAGGTGTAAATCATGGTAAAAAGCATGTACGGTTACGTAGGTGATAAGTGGAAAAAACCAGATACATCCTTCAAATCACCGCAGAAAAACAGATTGATTCTGTGGAGACGAGAAGAGAATTTTCTGAAGGTTGACAAACCATTACGAGTGGATCGTGCACGATCACTCGGGTATAAAGCAAAACAAGGATACATTATCGTCCGGGGACGCGTGCGACACGGCGGGCTGAACCGCCACCAGATAAAAGGAGGGAGAAAACCCTCTGCACGGGGAACAAAGAAACTCACCCCGGCGAAGAACTCACAGAGAATCACCGAGGAACGAACCGCCGCTCATTTCCCGAACATGGAAGTACTGAACTCCTACTGGGTAGGAAAAGACGGCATGTACCATTACTATGAGGTTATTTTAGTTGATCCAGCGCATCCTGCGATAGTTAACGACCCGAAGATCAACTGGATTTCCGCATTCCCGAACAGACGACGAGTCCTACGAGGGAAAACCAGTGCAGGGCAGAAAGGACGCGGGTTGATGTACAAAGGGAAAGGCGCTGAGAAAGTCCGTCCAAGTATCCGGGCACACCAAAGCAAGGGAAAGTAAAAAATTAATTTTTTCATTTATTTTTATTTTACCTTTTTACTCTTAACTTCATTCTCTTTAATCCTCGCTTTGACGAGTTTTTTAACAAGTGAGACAGGGAGCGGCTTATCAGTAGTAAAGCGGATAGTTGCTGTTGCAGTATCATAGGGCCTGAGCTCTTCCTTAAACATATCCATTACTTTATAGCTCATAATGTAGAAACCACAATGATTTTTAAAAGCAGCAAAGCCAACGAGCGGACCGTGGTAGTTGAAGGTCGGCATTCGATAGCTTATCTTTTCGACGGCATTTGGCGCGCTGGCTTTGATTATCTTACGAAGTTTTTCAAGAACATTCCGTGCCTCTTTTGGAACCGACGCGAGATACTTGTCCACGTCTTTTGCTGGGACGGTCTTTGTTGCTTTTTTCATAATTGTCTGCTTATTGACAACTATTTATGAAATAAATATTTTTTTTATCGTACGACCATGACTGGTTTTGCCGCGTATTGTACTACTTTATTGGCGACGCTGCCGATCGGGTATTTTCCCAATGAACTTGATCCTCGGCTCCCCAGAACAATCAAGTCGCAGCGCAACTCGTTTGCCACATCGATGATCAGCGCAGCGATATCTTCTCCTTCTTTTACCATCCCTGTGATCGTATAACCATGAGACCCGATATCGTGAATAACGCTATTGATAAGATTATGCGCCCGTGATTTGATAATCTCATAGGTTTTTTGATCCAGAAGATTCCGGTCAGACGGCAAGGGGATGATTGCAAGAATAATCAGCTCGCCGTCATCAGCGATAATCATCATCGCTTTGTTCAGCGCATTTTCTGCTCCTTCTGAGCCATCAAACCCGACTAATACTCGTTTCATGATTTATTTTCTCCTCCACACGGAGCCTTTGGCCGTGTCCTGTATTTCAAACCCGAGTTCCTCAAGGTTGTTCCGGATACGGTCTGCGGTTTTCCAGTCTTTGTGTTTTCGTGCGTCTTCACGTGCATTAAGTAATGCATGAACAATGTCTTCCATACTCGAACTTTTTGCAGTCACTTCATTTTTTTGAAGGAGCACCTCAAGTTTGTCCTGTATCGCTATCTTGTCTTCTATTTTAACAGTGATTGTTTTCGGTTGGAACAAGGTAAGCACAGAACCAATTTTAAGATAAACATCCAACGCATGTTTGCACAGCTCCGGATTTGGTTGCGGTTGCTGTTCAAAGAACTTGTTGCTCTTGTTGATGAACTCAAACAGTGACGCGAACGCTTTCGGCGTGTTGAAATCATCATCCATCGCTTGCTCAAACTCGCCCTGAAGTTCTATAATCGTGGTCATGTACTCCTTCTCAACCTCATTTAACATCGTAAGGGAAGGTTTCTGTTGAGATGCGCTTTTCGCATGCTCTTCAAGTCGTTCTTTGACTCGATAGAGACGTTCACGTCCTTTTTCGATATCGGTGAGTGTTTTTTCACTAAAGTCAGGGGGACTCCGATAGTGTGCCTGGGCGAAAAACATCCGCAGGACCTCTGCGTCCCAGGTCTTTAGCAAATCCTTGACATTGATGATGTTCCCAATAGATTTGGACATCTTCTCGCCGTTAATGGTGAGGAGACCGATATGCATCCAGAAGCGGGCAAACTGCTTCCCGGTCGCAGCCTCTGCTTGTGCAATCTCGTTTTCATGGTGCGGGAACTGCAGATCCATGCCTCCGCCATGGATATCGAACGGTAACCCTAGGAACTTGCTGCTCATCGCGGAGCATTCAATATGCCAGCCTGGTCTGCCCTCGCCCCACGGAGAAGGCCATGTCGGTTCACCGGGTTTTGCTTTTTTCCAGAGCGCAAAATCCAACGGACTGCGTTTCTGCTCCCCAGCTTCGATGCGAGCACCTTTTTTCATCTCAGCGATGTTTTGACCGGACAGCTTCCCATAGGTACTGAATTTTTCAACAGAGAAATACACGTCACCATCAGCAACATACCCGTAGTCTCTCTTGAGGATCTGTTCAATCATCCGGATCATGTCAGAGATGGTTTCTGATGCCTTCGGGTACTGGTCAGCCCGTCGAACACCGAGCGCATCAAGATCATCTAAACATCGATCTGTGAACCGCTGTGAGTACTCGAGAGAATCCACACCCTCCCGGTTTGCTGCAGCGATAATCTTATCGTCAACATCGGTGATGTTCTGCACATACATCACAATATTTCCCTTGTACTCAAGGTACCGTCTAATCACATCAAAAGCAACGTAGGTCCGGGCGTGACCGATATGCGCGTCGCTATAGACGGTCATCCCGCACACGTACATCTTGACTTTGCCGTTCTCAACAGGAACAAACTCTTCTTTTTTCCTGGTAAGCGTATTATATATGTTCAACGCCATCTCCTGCACACTAGTTCTATAGCTAATGGAAGGAAAATTATATACTTTATGGGTGTTAGAGCGCTTTCTCATGACTATTTCTTTTAGTTTATGGGTGTTAGAGCGCTTTCTCATGACTATTTCTTTTAGAAAAGGCCTTTGAACCTTTAATTTTATATACGAGTAGTTTATTAGGGACTTTCCTTAACAACAGTTAGCGGAGTTTAGAGAATGGCACGAATCCACGCGCGAACAAAAGGAAAATCAGGTTCAACCCATCCAATGCGAGAGAAACACCCAGAGTGGAGTTCATTGAACCCTCGAGAAATCGAAGGACGTATCCTAGAGCTTGTAAAAGCAGAGAAATCCACAAGTGAAATTGGGATGATTTTACGTGATCAATACGCGGTCCCTGATGTCAAAATTGCAACGGGGAAAACCATTTCTAAGATCCTTGAACAGAATAAAATTAAACCAGAACTCCCTGAGGATTTACAGAATTTGATTAAGACCGCGTTGAAACTGAAGAAACACATTGTTCATCATAAAAAGGATCTTAAAACGAAACGGAGCCTGTCACTCACAGAATCAAAGATACGCCGACTTATGAAGTATTATCGTCGGAAAGAGCGACTTCCAGAAGGGTGGAAGTACAGCCTCGAGCAAGCAAAACTGATGTTCGAATAAAAAATCATTCCATTATCTTTTTAGCCTGAAACATGTTTTTCGTTATGCAGAGTACAGTCTATGGCAGAAGATATTCCTGAGGCATGTAAGAAAGCGGCTGCGTTGCTCTTGTCGCATCCATCGTCGAGTCGTATTCGAGTGGTGTCCCATTACGACGCGGACGGCATTTCAGCTGCAGGAGTCCTCTGTACCGCATTGTACCGAGCGGGGTTCGAGTTTCATGCGACACTGATGCGGAACCCGTTTACGAAAGGCTTTGATCGACTTAAAAACGAACACAACGAGTTGATTATTTTTTCTGACATGGGAAGCGGACAGATGGAGACGATCGAACACATAGGCTGCAAAGCGATCATCCTTGACCATCATCAGTATCTGACCGCTCAAACTTCAAAGAATATTGTTCAGATCAACTCAAACCTCCTTGGGGCTGATGGAAACTATGAGGCGTCTGGTGCGACGTTGAGTTATGCGTTTGCGACAGCACTAGACCCAACAAACGAGGACCTTGCACCTCTTGCTCTTGCTGGTGCGACCGGTGACAAACAATTCATTGGTGGTGTCCGGGGGTTGAACAAATCAATCCTTGATAATGCGTTGCAGAAAGGGTTCCTTACCGAACAGACAGGCATCAAACTGTATGGGGATACGCTCGCTGATGCATTGTTTTATTCTGCGGATCCGTATTATCCTAGTCTTTCTGGTAATCGCGAAGCAATTGAGACGATGCTGGAAAAGTTGAATATTGAGAAATCAGCAAATCTTCAGGATATTAATCATGAGACGATGATGCGGGTACACTCGTTTCTTCTCTTTCGGTTAATCAAAGCAGGGTGTCAACAAAACATCTTGGATATGACGATCAGAAAACGATACACCGCACCGCAGGGCTGGGAGCTGGAGCGGTTTGCTGATCTGCTCGACGCGTGTGGGAAGAACGGGTACCGGAGCCTTGGGCTTGCGCTCTGTCTTGGTGACAGCACCGCTTGGAAAGACGCCCTCATGGTCGAGAAAGATTACAAGCAAAAAATCCTGGATGGACTCAGGCTAGTAGAACAAGGCGGCATTCATGAGACCGGTGGGATGCGGTATTTCTATGCTGATAATTCCTCGCTCGGTGGCGTGATTGCTGGGATTGCGATGAACTATGTACTTGATGAGAAGAAGCCATTATTTTCTCTTACCCGGAAAGAAACAGATGATGAAGTGCATGTGTCATGTCGGGGAAATCAGAAACTCGTAGCGCAGGGCTTAGACCTTGGTTCTGCGATGAAAACTGTTGCTGCAGAACTCGGAGGATTTGGAGGGGGGCATAAGATTGCTGCTGGTGCCACCATAGCGTTTGACAAAGAAAAAGAATTCATGGAAAAAGTTGATACGATTCTTGTACAACAGATGAAGGGATAACATGAAAGCCGTCTGTACACTGACGATTGAGTTTGAGAACGCGGAAAAAGCAAAAAAAGTACTCCGGTCCATTCAGACCGATGACCATGGTTTTGTGAAATCAAAGCAGAGCGGAAAAACACTTGAGGCTGTTGTTGAAAGC
>JAPKYG010000059.1 GCA_026394435.1 Methanobacteriota archaeon
GAATGACCGTGTCCGCGGTTATCCCTGGGGCAGTGATGGCGTTTGCGTTTCTCAAACCATTCAAAGGGACGATTCTAGAAGTCAATATAGGGATGATGGGTGCAGCCGCTGGTGAAGCACTCGCTGCTGGAGTTATTTTTACGATCCCTGCTTTGGTTCTCATGGGAACCTGGACAGAGGTTCATTACGTTGAAACGACATTGATTGCGTTATTTGGTGGTATGCTTGGTGTGTTTTGGATGGTACCGCTCAGACGCGCCCTTATCATTAACACCGATTTACCATTCCCCGAAGGGGTCGCGGTTGCCGCGGTGTTAACCACAACGGTTGGTGGAGAAGGCGCTGAATCAGGGAAGAAATCTAAGGGAAGCGGCGTCAGCGGGGTTTGGCTTATTGTTGGTGTTCTGGCAGCTGGATTGTTCAAATTCGGTCAGGTTGGTCTAAAAATATTTGCTGGCGCGATCCATGGTATTGTAAATATCGGAAAATTCGACATCGGCAGCGGAGAAAAATCAGGGGTCTTCTACGGGGGAGTTGCCACGTCTCCTGCCTTGCTTGGTGTCGGCTGGATTATCGGGCCTAAGATTGCCTCCTTCGTGTTTGTCGGAGGTCTCCTCGGCTGGGTTATTCTTGTTCCGCTTATCGCCTTGGCAACAGGGCTCCCTGCGCCGGTTACTCCATCAGAGGTAACTGATGCACTTGCGTTAGGGTTCGGAAATGCTGATGCCGGGTACCAGATCTGGGGGTTCTTCGCCATCTGGGGAAACTACATCCGGTACATTGGTGTTGGCGCCATGGTCGTCGGTGGTCTGTACACGATCTTTAAACTCCGATCGAACCTTGCCAGTGGCATTAAAGAAGCAATTGCAGGTATTAAAGGCGGGAAAGTGGAAGCAAAGAAGAGAACAGACACTGATCTTAATATCAAGTTTGTTTTCCTGATGATCGGATTACTCATCATTCCGGTCTTCCTTGTGTATGTGTGGATTTCAAGTCTATGGGTGGTGTCCGCAATCATGGCGGTGTTCGCGATTTTATTTGCGTTCATTGCCAGCGCGATTGCTGGATACATGGCTGGACTGCTGGGATCATCCAATAACCCGATCTCTGGTGTCACGGTCTCCGTGTTACTAATTACTTCATTAATTCTTCTTGGGTTTGGTCTTTCCGGAAATGTTGGCGCCGCCGGTATTGCGATTCTCATCGCCGCGGTGATTTGCTGTGCCGCCGCTATCTCCGGGGATGTCTTACAGTCGATGACGTGTGGTCAGATGATTGGTGCAACACCTCGGAACCAGCAGATCGCGGAAATCATCGGTGTTGCTGCTGCTGCCCCGATTCTTGCATTGGTTGTCCAAGCATTGGATAAAGCGTACCATATCGGCAGTACGAATCTGCCTGCGCCACAGGCATTTCTTATGCAGGGTATCGTTCAGGGTGTCCTTGGTGGACAAATGGTCTGGCCGTTCGTGGTCGCTGGGGCAGTGCTCGCGTTCGTGTTAATCCTCATTAACCTGCCAGTTCTTCCTGTTGCGATTGGTATTTATCTCCCGTTTACGTTGAGTACTCCGATTTTTGCTGGCGGTATCGTCCGCGCGATCACCAACAGGGCTATCGCAAAGAAATACGGGTCGGCAGATGAAGAAGAGATTAGCGATTGGGAGCTTGCTATCAAGCAAACCGATGTACAACCAAAAGAAAAGATTATAAGAACTGGACTTCTTCTCACCGCGGGATTGATCGCAGGAGAGGCCCTGATGGGCGTCATCGTCGCGTTCCTCATTATCGGAGGATTTAACTTCGCGGTCTTTGACTATCCGCCGATTCTACCAGCGTTGCTTGTCTGGGTCTTCATCGCAGCACTCCTTGCATACATCCCATTGAGGGAAATTTACGCGAAAGACAAAGAGTAAAGGGCCTCCGACCGCTGATGAGTTTCTTTTATACAAACCGAAACGGTTAGATTTCGAATGGTCAACGACGGACGACGGTCTTGTGGTGTTAACAGTCCCAAAATTTACCAGTAACTTCGGTAAGTCCTTTTGTAAAGTGCTGAAGCGAGACAATACCTTCAAAGCCAATTTTGATAAACTCGGGTCAACCATCTGGAAACAGTGTGAAGGAACCAAAACTGTGAAAGAAATACTGGATGTAGTTACCAAGGAATTTGCTGATGAAAAAAACATCGATCAGCGACTCTTTCTATTTCTCCAACAACTCAGAGCCCTGTGCTACATCGTGTACTAAGCGTTTCTCAAGGTGC
The DNA here is from genome assembly GCA_026394435.1 of Methanobacteriota archaeon. Lineage (GTDB taxonomy): Archaea > Thermoplasmatota > E2 > DHVEG-1 > DHVEG-1 > SM1-50. The sequence continues at coordinate 2,264 of JAPKYG010000059.1, forward strand.
GCACTCTTCACCTGGAAAAAACCATTGTCTCGATTCCATTCTTTTAAGGATTCATCAATCACGAGTTTCTGAGAAAACAAGGGTCCATCGAGCACGAGTGTCTCAAATTCTCCACCTTCACCAGCGATGTTGATCTTATATTTTTCATGAAGGGACACAAGGGCATCGATCGTTTGTTCATCGATGGTTTTACCTAGCCAGGTCTCATCAAACCCAGAGGCGAACACACCGACAATGATGATGTGAAATCCAGCGTTCACCTGGTCCCGCAACAGAAGTTCCTGGCTCTTATGCCAGAGAGGGGTAAACGACTTGATTCCTATCTCGTCACATATTTTTTCGATACGGGTCCGCTGATACTCTGAGGCAATAGCCCCACTTATCACGCCGTCGATCTCAAGATCCTGTAACAGATTTTTTAAATCGACGAGTTCTTTTTCTTTTTCACCTTTCGTTGATTTCTTCACAAGAGGGATATCGATTGCTTGCGCAAGCAGTTCAGTAAGATGGATATTGATCGAATGGAACATCCAGGAATCCTGTTTTTCTGAATGAAGGGTGACAAGAGGGAAAACATCCCATCCATACTGCTGAGTGATGTATACTGCAAAGACAGAGTCTTTCCCACCGGAGAATAACGCTGCGACTTTCATCGCAATAGGTATCTCTTTAAACAAATAAACATTTCTTGCCCTTGGTTGCGCTGATGAAAATTGGGATACTCTGTGGTAATCACATGCCGGATTTGATGAAAAAACCGGAAAAAATCAAGGTGGAAACACCCTATGGCGATGTTATTGTGTATGCTTCCAAACTCGGAGTTCATGACCTGTTTTTCATTCATCGTCATGGAGAACAATCCAATCTTCCGCCCCACCGGGTCAATCATCGGGGGAATATCCAAGCATTTGCATCAAGTCATGTCTCCTGTATCCTTTCTGTGGGAACTGTTGGATCTATGAAAAAGGAGATACGGCCAGGAGACCTGGTGATTCCTCATGATTTTATTGATGCGACGAAGTCTCGTTCGCAGACGTTCTTTGATGAGAAGAGAGTACATGTGGATATGACAGAACCGTTCTGTTCCATGCTGCGAGAAGCATTGTTGCAAAGCTGTGACAAAACCAGAGACGTTACGTTTCATGAGAAAGGTGTGTATCTTGTCACCGAGGGGCCTCGTTTAGAGACCGCTGCGGAAATCAAAATGTATTCTATGGTCGCTGATATTGTTGGCATGACCATGGTTCCGGAGGTTGTCCTCGCTCGAGAGAAAGGGATTTGTTTTGCTTCCCTTTGTCTGGTGTGTAACATGGCTGCTGGGCTGCAGAATAGGTTGACTGCCGATGAGATCGCATCAGTGTATAAGAAGAAAGAGCCGGTGATTTCCAAAGTATTGCAATTGACGATTGAGTCTCTTGATCAGAAACGGTCTTGTCATTGTCCTGGCGATGTCTCCAAGGCGACATTATGAAACATTACGAGTTAATTGAACATACTGCCGATGTCGGTGTGAAAGCCTACGGAAAAACTGTTGCAGAGGCTTTTGAGCATGCAGCAGAGGCGATGTTTGATATTATTACTGATGAATCAACGATCGACCCCATTGGTGAATATGATATCCTGTTGGAAGCCCCTGATCTTGAGCAGTTGCTGGTTGATTGGCTCTCAAAACTCCTTTTTTTGAATGGCGCAGAGAATCTTGTTTTTGGGAAGTTCGTGGTGACTATTACAGGGAATCGTCTCTCTGCCCGTGTCTTTGGTGAGAAGTACAATAATAAGAAGCATAAAATGGGTGTGGAGATTAAAGCAGTGACCTATCACATAGTAAAGGTTACTGAGACAGACCCGATCTTTGCGCAGGTGTTGTTTGACATCTAAATAATAAAGCGGGAGTATAAATACAGGAAAAAAGATTTTTGTTTTATGAGAAAAGGGATAGTCGCCTGTGCAAGCATGATATTTGGACTGATTCTTCTTTTTGTTGCGTTCCTCGGACCATGGTATATAGTCAGTGGGAACGGAATATTGGGAGCGAATTATAACGTCGGGTTGTATCTAACAAGAATGGAAGTCCAAGGAACATTCGCGGGTCAGGACGTTTCGCTGTCAATGGGTTACGCGGAAGCAAAATTAAACGCACCAAACACCGATGTGAACGTGGAGAGTTTCACGACCATCAACACAGCGATGTATCTCACACTTTTCGCCATGGTGACCGCCCTTATTGCAATAATTTGTATGGCTGCATTTGTTTATAACAAGGGGAAACCAAAAACAATGAAACTGATGGGCGGTCTCTTTGGAATTCTGACGTTTCTCCTTGCATTACTACCCGCATTATATTTCATGTACACAGGATTTGTGGAAAATAGTAGCGGATTTTTGTTCAGTCAAGCTGCTCTTGGCATCAGGCTTTCTGGTGGTCCTGGGTACGCATGGTATCTGATGATGGTCGTAGCGATCATTGCAGTGATTTCAGCGGTTGCGATACTTATAAAGAAAATCGTTCCTGAAGGAGCTTCATCTGAAACACTCCCCCCATCAACCAATTAATGTAAAGAAGAGATAGAGTGATAGGCCGTTGCGAATAGTTTCAACGACCCTTTCTTATTATTTAAATACTCAGACGACCGTTCATCGTTTAGGAAGCATCTACCGGACGGGAAGCCTTCCTAGTTGAAGCTTATTTCTTTTTGCCGGATCCCACCGTCCGGTTCTCCTCACCAAAGTTTGATAATAACTCTTATATGGGAGGTCTTTATACCGAGACGATACAAATAGGTGAAGTCATGAATAAAAACAAGATTTCTGAAGAGATGACCATTAAGGAAGTAATTGATACATACCCAGAGACTGCGATGGTGTTCATGAAATACAATGTCGGCTGTATCGGCTGTCTTGCCGCGTCTTTTGAAAAAGTAAAGGATATCGCAACAGTCCATGGCATCGACATCAAAGCATTGGTAAAAGATTTGAATCTGGCAGTCCAGAAAAAATAATCCTCTAGAGCAGTGTTAGTGAGATCCCCCCCCCTTTTCATGTTTTATCCTTTTAATGCGTAAATTGAATCTGTTGTTTTTTGTTCTTCCCTGTTTTTTCTTTGATAGTTTTATTTTTCCGTTTCTGTGCAAGATCTCCAAGAAACACACGCAACACGTTCGGATAGTCGCTTTGTATTTTCCCGCTGCCGTACCCGATCTTGCTGATTTTTATCGGCGGCATTTCACCAAACTTTTGTGCAAGAGTCGCGATGATTGCCGCACCGGTTGGGGTGACCAATTCCTGTTTCCTATCGACGGAGTACACAGGAATCCCTTTAAGGAGCTCAACGGTTGCCGGGGCAGGCAGTGGAAGGATTCCGTGGTCACATGAGACAAATCCATGACCGAAGGGGAGCGGGGAACAATAGATCTTTTCGATGCCGAGCTTGGTAATCCCTATGACTGATCCGACGATGTCAATAATGGAATCAACCGCGCCTACTTCATGAAAATGCACTTTTTCAACATCAATGCTATGTATTTTTGCTTC
>JAPKYG010000182.1 GCA_026394435.1 Methanobacteriota archaeon
ATTCTGGGTCGTTTGTCTTTGATAGTTCCTTAAAGATACTTGTTTGCAATAGGTCATCAATTGCCTTTTTAATTGAAACGCTTTCTTGATTGGCCATATTAACCATCCCGTCGTTTCTGCTTGTTTCAGATTATTTTTAATGCTTATATATTATATATTATATTAAATAATATTTAAATTTATGGTTCCTACAAGGTAAAAAGACCCACAACTATCTAGTACCAGACCCCATGCAGTCACCCAGTATAATAAAAAAAATCAGATGCAATGAAACAATGATTTAATGGCATAATAAAAAAAAACAAAGATTTTTTGCAAATCTTTTTAAGGAAACAGTAACTCTTCGCTTGCAAATTTGGGGACAGAAAATATGGAAAAACAAAAAGTGTTATTTGGAATAATTGCACCGTTGGTCTGCTCACTTCTTATGATAAGCGGTTGTACCCAACAACAAGGATCAGATCAAACATCAACTGAATCATTACAAACGATTCTCGCAAAAGCTGAAACAATCGGATCAGTGTATTATGAACTTGCCACGTCCACGATGATGTCTGGTGCTTCAGTACAAACGACCACCATGAAAATATGGCAAAAAACACCCTATCTGAAAGAAGAGGTGAACAGCACCACCGCTGGTATTACAACAACATTTATTGTTATCAAACGTCCTGAGGGAATCTATCGATATGACGCCACCCAAGATATATATGAGAAGGTCTCACAAGGGATTGTCATTCCTCAACTCTCCACCGGTGATACGGCAAAGGACCTTCTGAACAACCAGACAATAACTACCCTGGGGACAGAAACCATCGATGGAAAAACAGCGACCGTTATTCAGTACACGCCGAGCCAAGCGGGGAACTCAACGACAATAAAAATGTGGATCTGGAATGAAAAAGGAGTCCCGTTAAAAGCGCTGTACACAATGACAAGCGGAGAGACCACTATAACGATGGACTACGAGTACAGTAATTATTTCTTCTCAGATATCCCTGACAGCACATTTAGCGTGGGATAGTCAAACGAGAAGACGCTTTTCATTTCTTCGTATTTTTTCCCTTTTTCTTTTTTATAAAAAAAGGCTTTTTAAGTGTATCTCTTAGCAAAATACGTTTTCAGCTTTTCCCAGTACCACTCTTTCCACCCCTGGGCAACATCCTCATACAACAACTCAGGGATATTAGTCTGGGTAAAATCCAGACGAGTTCCACGGTCAATTTTTTTGAATTCAAAGGTAATTACAGAATAATGTCCCTCTGGCCAATCACTACCTCGCCACTGCTGCACGATCTTTTTATCAGGAACTAATTCAACATTTGACCCGGTAGCCCAGTCATCCCAGACGCTAAAGCTATCTCCAACATGCCGACCGATCTTTGCTTTCGCACCAGTGAACTCCGTATGTTTCTTGGAATCCATCAACGCCTCATACACATCATGAGGATCTGTCTCAATAACAACTGACTGATGAAGGGTTTTTGTTTTCATATGTTCTCACCAAGATGGTTATTGAATAATGGTTTTCTCTATAAAAAGGTATCAAGGAGGGAGTTTTTCCTTCAACCAAGGTTTTATCGCTATACGTTCTTTACCGATGCGATGTATATTATTCTAAAGAGAATCGACCTAAAAATCATTATCGGTATCTAAGCGATTATTCCCGTTATACTTTTCGACATTACTCATTAATTATAAAAGGAAAAAAGAAAATAGAGATTATTCTTGTATCACTTTAATGACTGGTTTGAAGGTATATTTGTGGTTTCCATTTTCCTTGATTGAATCCTGTGCATCGAAATCCATTGTCATGGTTGTCTTCTGGTTTGCTTTCAACACGAATGGCTTAATGAGTTTAATCGCTCCATAAATTTTTTGTAAAATTATTTATGTAATTATTAGTGTTTTTCAGCAATGTCCCCAACAATCGGGAGTTTAAACTTCTGCATCTGATATGCTTTCACCATCAGAATAAACCATAAGATAAGAACAAGCACCCAGAAAATCCAGCTAATCCACGCAAAAAAAACCCATGCAGGACCGTAATTAAATATCCCGAAAAATCCCCCAAAAATCCACGCAAGGATGGTCAGTGGCAGAAACACCAAAACCGACTGCGCCGCATGAAAACGAATAAACTTGTTTTTATCGTCAACAAAATAAAAAATCAACCCGGTGATCCAAACGCCAAGATAGCACAACGCTGCCTCAAAATTTTCTTCCAACCCTAACGATGTTTTCGTCATACGCCCATATCAATATTATCCTTATTAGTATTATTGATATTGATAACAATGAATAGTTTTATCGCTCAGAAATCAAGGAATATGAAGACGAAAAAAAGAAAAAAAGATTTTTGAGGGGTTGTGGGTGTTCCTATTTATTGAGGATCGTGATTTGCCCATCTGAAAGCGGTGTTAAAGGGTCTTGATTGTTCAGTTTGCCCCATGTTGTTGTCAAAGATGATCTGGTTGTTTTTGTCCTTATCCCAGATTTTCATTCTGAATTTGTTAACACCGCCGCTTCCGTTGATCCTACCGTGAGTTACAGGAATCTTAACCCGAATGACCTACTCCTTTGCATTTCACTTTTGTCCCAATAATCGACAGCCACTCATACACATGTGAATGGACATTCAGATGTGCTAAGTGGAACTGAAACTCAGTATTACATCCGGGCGGGGTATGTCCTTTTTTGCATTTTGAGTCAAACTCGAACTTCACCCATCCGCACCCGGTGTGGAACCCACAGCAGGGCTTGTCGATCTCGATGTTGATACTCTTCGAATCAGAACCGCCATCATCGTCAGTCACGGTAAGGGTAATCGTATACGCACCCGTCCTTGCGTACGTATGACTTCCACGGACCCGATACACCCCAGTGGGAAGATCTATGGTCGTTGTTTGCCCATCGCCCCACTGAATGAGCGCGATATGGCTGTCCAGAACACCTGGGTCAGTAAACTCTCCAACGAGGTTGATTTTAACACCAAGATGAACTGGATCAGTTGGCGATCCTGAAAGTAAGGTGATTATTGGTGCCACATTATAGACCGTGACGAGTGCAGTATCAGATATAAAAGCTACTCCGGCCTTGAATATTGTCACTACAACAGTGTATACACCGTTCTCTAAATATTGATGGCTCAGATCAAACAGGTATCCG
>JAPKYG010000151.1 GCA_026394435.1 Methanobacteriota archaeon
CATGATTATCTGCAAAACCGAACTCGTCAAAAACAAACCCAAATCGTTCGAGATCACGAAATCCCTCGATGCAACTGTCTATATGCGACTGTTTTCGAAAACAGGCGAACTTGCATTTAGTTTTAAACATCATGGTCACCCAGTTATTGCGGGTGTCATCCATAATTTTTTTAGGGGCTACGCTATTTACCGTTTCCATAATTATTATTTCTCCTGTCGCACCTTTAGAGGGCAGGCGAAAGCCTGCCGCGTGCGACAAAAAAGAGGCATGGTTTGATGGGAGAAAAAAGAGATGCGGCTTTCCACCTGCGGGTCTTCCGCTATGCTCCAGACCGCGCAGTATTCTCAGCTGCAGTTAATAAATTCGGGTTACAAATCGTGAAATCGCTCAGACGATCTTGTTTCAAACATGGCAAGACCATAGAAGCAGAACTGCTTGACTCAGGATATCTTTCCAGGATGATGATGGATGAAATCGAGAAATCAAACGCAAGGTCGTACATTAAAATGAAAAAGAATTCGAGAACACGATCAAAAGGGAGTTCTTCATGGAAACGGAACATCCGGTTCCAAAAAGATCACCCTGACGAATTTATGAAAGAGTTCTGTTACCGAGTAGTAATTGAAGGGATCATCTCTGCTTTCAAGAAAATGTTCGGCTCAATGATATCCTCAAAGAAGAGACATAACCAGAAGGTGGAGGTATTATGCAGACTCATTTTATGGAATTGCACACATTAACACAGAGCTAAATGAATTTGCGGGTAATACCTAATTGAAGAAATTCCTTTTACTTATAATACTCTGGCAATCAAGACAGATATCTAGAGGAGAATCATCTGATAATTCTGATCTATAAATTATTACTTTTGCGTTATGTAGACGCCATAGATTATTAAGGCTGCGCCCAGAAGGAAAAACCATGTTAGAGATGTACCGAAGAAAAACGACATAAGAATCGTAAAGAGCGGGATGAAATTCAGAAAGACCGCTGCTTTACTTGCGTCGATGTGTTTCAACGCGTAGTACCACCCGAGATACCCAAAGAGAGAACAGGTGAGTGCCAGGTAGAGGACGGCTAACCATCCATTCAGTGACGTCTGTTGAAGAGCAGGGCCAAGATGCAACACAACGAAGGGGATATAGAAAAGTGTTCCAAAACCAAACGCGTAGGTAGTAATTACAAATTCATCATAGGTTTTCAACAGTCGTTTTCCAACAAACGAATAGAGCGCCCAGCAAAACGCAGACAGCAACATAAGGATGCCACCGATGAAAAAAAGATTATCAAAGGTCAGCGCCTGTTTTGAGATATCAGAAAACATTACGACAAAAACCCCGATAAAAGAAAGAACAATACCTGCCACCCTTTTTCTTGTCAGCGTTTCATGCAAGAACAAACCGGAAAGAATCGCGATGAAAATCACGTTGGTGTTAATGAGAACGGAGGCGGTTGGTGCATTAGTGTAATGAATACCAAGGAACTGGAAGAGGTATAAGAGAGTCACCCCGGTCAGTCCAAGCACGACGAGCCAGGGGAGTTCCTTTTTTGGAAGCAATAGTGGTTTCTTTCTTAATACGGCAATCAGTATCATCAAGGGTGTTGCAACAAGAAACCGTAGAAAACCTAGATCAATGGGGTCCATCTCCTTTGTGGTCACATCGACGACAATAAACGATCCTGCCCACACAAACGAAACAAGAATGAGAATCACTGCAATGATGAGATTCTTGTTCATGAGCACCGATAAACAGTGACGTGGTTATTAAACGATATCCTGTGATTCGCATCATAAAAAACTTAGGAGAATATGGTTTGGGTAAGGAGTGTACAGGACCATGGTACTTGGTGTACAACAACACGCTTTAAAGAAAACAGACAAAACAGGGTGTGAGGAGTGATTAAAAATGATGATTGTTGGTCAAGTATCAAGCCCCGAAGAAGCAACCGAGGTGGAATTTATCGCAAAATCCTTTGTCGTCGCAAACCGCGCACGCGCCCTTGCGCTACAACTACGAGAAGTGTAGGCAAATGGCGAAAAAGACAAAGGGGAAGAAAAGTATCCCAACCGACATCCCGATTGTCTGGGTAAACATCGTGGAAACAGACTCTGATGACTCTGTTCTCCTATGATTTCACGACGCCGACCGGTTTTTCAGGATTTTTTTTTGTTGTTTTCCCATTATCTTTTTGATCGGAATCGTTGATTTTTTTGCCGCTCTCAAGGGTTCCATCGGTGAGTCCTTCATCAAGGAGAACATCGTACTCCACCTTGTATTCACCAGGGTCACCCTCTGAGAACTTGAAGTTTTTCTCTCGGCATAACGCAATCATCGGGTAATTATCCTTCAGGACGACACCGTTGACCTTTGTCAAGTTCTTATCTTTGGCAATTTCAATGAGGTAATCAAGGAACTCAGAGCCGAGTCCTTGTCGCTGCCATTCATCTGTAACAACGAGCGCGAATTCTGCTTCATCAACTCGGCTAGGATCAAGGATAAGCCGAGCGACACCAAGGAGTCGCTTTTTCCCGTTTTCCTCCATTTCTGCGACAATCCCAATTTCCCTGTCGTAATCGATATTACAAAATTTCGTACGAACCTCGTGGGGCGTGTCTTTGATAATTCTGAAAAATCGGAATCGCACGGTTTCTTCAGAAAACGTCTTAAACATCTCCAGCCACATGTTTTCATCCTCTGGTTTTATCGGGCGGAGGAGAGCTTTCTTTCCATCTTTTAGTGTGATAGGTTTCATGTACTTGGTCGGATATGGTGTAATGATGAGGTGCGGATGTTTCTCTGGCTCAGGGTCAAGGATTATCCGCGCGTCCACCGCAATGAGATCATTTCCCTGCGGAATCAAGGGGTTGATATCGACTTCTTTAATCTCAGGATGATCGATAAGCATCTGTGAAAACTTAATCATGGTTTCTTCGACTTTCTTCATATCAACAGGCGGGACGTTTCTGAATCCTTTTAACAGCTCATATGCCTTTGTTTTTTCAATAATACGCTGTGCTAAGGTCTGGTTAAGAGGGGGAAAACCGATTGCTCTATCCTTAAACAACTCTGTGTAGATACCACCTAACCCAAAGAGAATCACCGAACCAAACACAGGGTCTTTTTTTGACCCAAGAATCAGTTCATACCCACTGTTCTTCACCTGCTTCTGAATTGTCACACCAAGAATCGTCGCATTCGGGACCTTTTCTTTCGCCCGTTTCGTCATCTCTCTGAATGCTGTTTTGACATCATCACCACAGCGTAAATCAAGGACGACGCCACCGACATCACTTTTATGGCTAATCTGAGGAGATAATATCTTCATTACAATAGGGTACCCGATTTTTTCTGCTGCTTTCACTGCTTTGTTTTCATTTTCTGCAATCATCGGTGTTGTTGTATTAATCCCGTAGAGTTCGAGAAATGTCTTTGCTTCACTCTCATTTAGCAGGGTTCTTTTCTCTTTGGCTGCCGCGTCCAAGATCTTTTTGATTATCTCTGTATGAGCCGTGGTTTGTATGTTTAACTCCTCAGGAGTTTCATACAGTTGACCTAAGTGACGCTCATAATGATACAAATACATGTAGGATTCAACCGCTTCATCGGGTGATGCATAGGTCGGGATATTGTTTCTATTAAGGATTTCTCGTGCGTGATACACACTTACCTCGCCGATAAACGAGGTGAGAATTGGTTTGGTTGATTTACGGGCAATATCAACAAGCCGGTCTGCGAGTTTCTGCGGGTCAGCCATCACCTGGGGAACACAGAGAATCAAAAGACCATCGATGTTCTTATCCTCAAGACAAATCTCAATTGCTTTCTGATAA
>JAPKYG010000044.1 GCA_026394435.1 Methanobacteriota archaeon
ATACATCTTTGAAAGAAGCTCACGGACGGTGCTAGGGTGCAACTTGGTGCCGTTGATGATATCATCGCTGCGTGCCCCGTTTTTTCTGAGTAAGTAGACGTAGATGCGAGATTCTGCCCTGGAGTCGAGTAATTCGTGGACTGCAGTCTCGATGTTTTTGTCGATTGGTGATCGGGTTTTGTTCATTGAAGCGCACCATTTTTATGTAATAATATTAATAAAAAACGTTGTTTTGTGAGTTTAAATACCTTTCCATTTTGTCGTTTCCCACCCGACAAAACATTTTATCGGCTAAAAGACGATAAAAATAAACACGATGCAAACATTTATTTCCTCTCACCACCTCCCGTAAATATCGGGATTATGGATGAAAAAACCAGGGTGCAAAAAGACATCGTAATGCTTGAGGAAAACGTCAAACAAATAAACGAAAAAACAATCACGGACAGTCAGAAAAAAATCCTTGAACTCGCATCTCAATACTACGAAGACACAAAATATTACGCGAGAAAAAAAGACTACTTCACCGCGTTTGGCTGCATCAACTACGCCCATGGGCTCCTTGATGCAATCCTCAAAACAGAACACTAAGGAGGAAAGTTGTATGAAAGTTGAAGGAAACATAGAAAAATACCACCATTACGCGTTCCCCATGCAAACCATCTTAGTCACCTGCAATGATGAAACAGGGAAAACAAACATCATCACCCTTGCCTGGCACACCCCTATCTCACGCAAACCACCCTTGTATGGGATTTCGATTGCCCCGAAACGATACTCCCATGCACTGATAGAAAAAAGCAAGGAATTTGTCATCAACTTTATCCCATACTCTTTGGTTGAGGCAGCACAGTTCTGCGGAACGCATTCTGGCCTATCAACCGATAAACTCTGCAAAACCGGGCTTACCCTTGCACCTTCAAAGAAACTTTCTACACCCTTAATCAAAGAAGGGTACGCACACCTGGAATGCAAACTAGTGAAGAGTGTCCCCTTTGGTGATCATACCCTTTTCGTTGGGGAGGTTATCACCGTCTCTGCTGATGGAGACGCATTCAAAAACGAACTCCTCAGAACAGATCAGATACACCCTCTTTATTACATTGGGGAAAACGCGTATACAACACTAGACCGAGTAAAAAGGAAAACATTCTAACTAAAAAAGAGCTGGACCTCAGCATCTTCTTTTATCATCAGGGTTTGCGCAGCGTTCCCCTGGTTGACACTGATCTCAAGGAAATGATTGCTACCGATGGTGAGAAGAACTTCACCAGGTTTTACGAAACCATACGAGGAAACAAACGGCAGGTGTTCCCATCGATAATCACCAGAAATCACCGTGATTTTTTTCTGCTCAACATCCTTCGGTAAGATGTCACTAGGGATATTCGTAATCAAGTTTCCAAAACGATCAACGTACATGACTTTCCCAACAATCCGGTCCCCTCGATGCTCCCCGAGACTGAACTGCAGGTCAACAAAGTGCGCAGTCTTCGTACCAATCTCACCAAACGGTATTCCTTTCGCAATATAGGCAGCGACTGGTGCGAAGATATCACGACCATGGAATGTACGGGACAATGGATGGATCATGTATTTTGGGTTGGTGATCTCATAGACAACAAAGTCGCCCAGGAGATGCGCTGTTGGTAAGAGGATTCCGTTATCCGGACCAACAAGGATCTGTTTTTTTGTCGTAATAACCAATCCTTTCCGCTCCATCCCAACACCAGGGTCAACAACCACGACATGAACTGTTCCCACTGGGAAAAACGGGGCAGTCGCCCACAATATAAACGCACCTTCTCTGATATTATGGGGTGCAACCTCATGGGTGATGTCTAGAAGTCGAGCATCAGTAATACTTGATGCGACCCCTTTCATCTGCGCAACATACCCGTCTTTGGTGCCGAAATCCGTAAGAAAAGTGATCCTTTTCATAGCTCACCCTTTACCACATTCTCTTCCCGGTATCGCTGTTCCGTACTATAGTTTTATTGGCTTTTTTCCCTAATTCCAACCAAAACTATATATGGAAGAAGCATGTATAATATTATGAAATAGGAGAAGGAAGAAGGAATGGAGTCCGGAGAGATGAGTTATAAAAAAACAAGTGTCGCAGAGGACATTTGGGGACAAACCGCTCAGCGAAGTATGGTCTGTCCTCAATGTAAAGGATTTTTAACCGTGGTTCAGGTCGAACCTATCTACGACACAGATAACGCTTACACCCCTTACAGGACTGTCGTTGAATGTTCCACCTGCTCATTCCGCATGGTGACCGAATCGTTCACCATTCTAGGTGGCATCAAGGATTTCGACAACGAATATGTGGAGATCGGCAGCTGGGGACCAAGTGGAAGCCGTGTTCTCTCACGGTTTAAACACTCGATTAGCTCTAACCTGCTCAATGAACTGAAAAAATCACAGGAACTCGTGGAATTCCTCGTCGTCAACGAACACGTCGTCCAAGTCATCGGATAAGTCAGATAGCACAGCA
>JAPKYG010000094.1 GCA_026394435.1 Methanobacteriota archaeon
GCCGGGTTAATCCGGTATTTCGACGCAGAAGAAAAAACCGCGTTTAAGATACCACCATGGTTTGTGGTTTTTGCCTGTATTGCTACGGCAGTTGTCGTCATAGCAATCCAGATGTGGAAACCGCTCTAAAATAATTATTACTCTGTTTTATTCGTGTTTTTTTAATTGCTGTATTGTGAGTTGTTTTGCTGTCTTTAGTGATTCGTTAATCTTATCACGGTTTGGCCCACCGCATTGTGTGAGTTTTGGTTTCCCGCCACCGCTGCCGCCTAGGAGTTTACCGATTTCTGAAGCAAGCGGTCGCAGATCGATTTCAACATTGTCAGACGCGGCTGAGACTAGTTTTTTCCCATCATAGATATGAGCAACATACCCTGGTTCACTGATAATCGCTGCAGCTATCGTAATTGCATCAGCGTCACATTGACCGGTCACAATTTTTATGGCAGTCCCAGGAATCTGGAATGCATCATGTTGTAATCGTTCAATGGCATCCGATGAAACCACTTTCTTTTGTTTCTGCGCGTTTTTCCATTCATTGAATAAATGATTGCATGCATCGACAAGACTAGGCACCGGTGTTTTGTCTTTCTTTGCCGTCTCTTTCAAAAATCTTTGAATTGTTTTTTCCAGCTGATCAGAAGAGACAGAAAAGATTTTTTCTGCCCTGTGTAGTTGTTCCGCTATGTTCTCATGAAGTGTGATGGGATACACTGGGGCAAGAAGCATGGTGACACGATGATACAGCTCGTTTTCTTCTTTCTGGTAGACATCCACCATCTTCCCCGCTGCGAAGGTAATTCGATTCACACCATCCTGGATACGTTCTGTTTTAAGGATACGAATTTTCTCGATTTCCTTGGTGTTGTTCAGATGTGTTCCACCACAGGCTTCCACATCGATACCAGGGAGGTTCAACACACGGATCAGGTTCCCAGGCGGGACACCCCCTTGGTATAACCGGAACCCATGTTCTCGTTCTGCATCATTCCTTTCCATTACCTTTTTTTGAATAGGAACCGCTTGTCTCACAAACTCGTTTGCTATGCTTTCGATTTTTTTTATCTCATCGTCAGCAATCGGTTTGTAATGAGCAAAATCAAACCTGGCTTCCGTCACCCCGAGTTGTGAACCAGCCTGCCAGATATGCTCCCCAAACAATCTGCGGAGGGCACCGTTCACCACGTGTGTACCGGTGTGATGTTTCATGAGTGTATAGCGATGGTCCCAGTCGAGTTTCCCGTGCACTGTCTATCCCACATTCACTGGATGTTCTAGGACATGGATGATGGAGTCTGCTGCTTTCTCGACATGTAAAACCTGGATAGGTTTCCCCGAAACGATCAGGACTCCTTTGTCTGCTGGCTGTCCGCCACCCTCCGGGTAGAACGCAGTTTTATTCAGGATCACCTCCGTCCCCCGTGCTGTGGTTTGTTTCCAGAGAATCGTCGCATCGAATTCCTTCGTGTAATGGTCATCGTAATAGAGATGGTGCGTTGGAGGAAGATCGGTGCGCACATCTGCTGTTTCTTCTTCTGGTTTTTCATGGGAATGCAGTTCTGCAATCATGGAATCAAAATTCAGCGGAATAGTGACCGGGATGTTTTCTTTCTGTGCGATATTTTGAACAACATCAGGAGGCATCCCATGGGTATCATACAACATTATTAATGCGTTGGGATCGATGGTTTGTTTTTCTTTCAGAATCCGTTTAATAAGTCCTTCTCCTTTTGAGAGGGTATCGGAGAAACGTCTTGTCTCAATGTCGAGAATCTCACCAACTTGATCCTTGCGTTTCTTAAGCGATGGGAATTCTTTTCCAAGATAGTCCAACTGCTGTTCAACAAGTTGTCTTATGGTAAGATCAAGCTGTAATTTTTCAACGAATCTGATCGATCTTCGAATGATTAATCGTGCAAGGTACCCTGCTTTCACGTTTGAGGGTACGATACCATCACCAAGCATGAACGAAAGGCATTTGGTGTGGTCTGCAAGAGCGTAGATGCTTCCTTTATCTGATGTATCTTTTATCGTGTCGAGCAGGAATTTTAGCATCTTTGGAACCGCGGTCTCATACACCGTTGGTGTTCCGGTCGTAAACCATGCGATTCGTTCCAATCCATAGCCTGTATCAACGATGTTCAATGGGTTTGGTGCGTAGTGTTTGTCTTCGAGGATGGTTCCGCCATGTTCATCTTCTTTCATGTTCATGAACACAAGGGTCGCTATTTCCAGTCCACCAGCTAGGACCTCAACACAGGGTCCTGCGTTTCCCCCGCCAATCCAGAGCTGTTCCTTGTAATTGATTGCTTCTCTGGGGATCCCGATTTTTGTTCTGAAAAACTCGTCACAGTATGCAACTGTTTCTTCTTTCCAGTAGATTTCATCGATATTTTTATTAAACGCATGGTGTCCCATCATCTCAAACGTGGTGAGATGTCGTCCACTCTTTCCTACTTCATCAAGGTCATTGAGTCGAATACATGGCTGTGAGATGACCAACGGGTTCGCTGGTGGGGGAACCATTCCTGATGTCACATGAGGTTGAAAATCCGCAATCGAGGCAATAGTGAGGTAAATATCGGAGCGCCACCGGGCAATTACCGGGCAGCGTTGTCCGGTTTCAGGGTAATGAAGCAGTGAATGACCATGTTTTTCAAAAAAAGAAAGAAAGCTTTCTCTGACTTCTGCGAGTGTCAATGGTTTTTTTGCAAGAGAATTACCGATGAAATTAAACTTCACACAGGGTTGATCCCCACAGAACTCTGTATGGGTATCTAGTGTCCAAAAATAATCACCGCATGCTTTGCATTTCTTTCTAAGATATCCATTGGTGTGAAAGAATTGTAAGTCATATTCCTTCTGCATGGTTGATTCAGTCATAGATCCTGACTGGTCTGGAATAGACAAAAGGTTTAAAGTTTTATTCAATTACCGAACAATAGGCTTAATTTATCCTTTATAAAGGAGTCTAACCCTGTTGCCCTTCGAGGTATTTTTATCTGGAAAAAAATAATATATTTGGTATTTATTTGTCCATTTAAGCTAAATAAATACAATTTTATCGGTAAAAAAGATATTTTTAGGTAATGAGATAGATATCGACGATATCTATTGATGAGTTGTTGTGGTCGTTTGTTGCTTTAACTTTTAGTGTGTGGAGCCCTTGGGTCGTTTGGAGTTGCCAGCTGAAGGGTGCTTCCGTGTCAACGGATTGCGAAACATCGTCAATGAAGAATTCCACTGAATTGGTATTTTCAGCTGTAACTTGTACAGTGAGGGGTCCAAGAATTCGTGCAGCTGCTTTCTGTATGGGGAGTTTTTTAAAAAGTGTTGGGATTCCTCTGCCAAAGAGATAGGTGTGATAGTAGAGCAGTGTTTCAAGGTGTACTATCGGGACATTCGGTTTGAGGTTTCCATAAATTCCTTCGATGTACATGACACCGGTGCCTTTGCCGTTCCATTCTGCGATCAAGTCTGCATCATAGGACATGTGGAACCAACCATCCTCTCCCCATTTTGTGCCCCAGCTGTTTTTTACAATCCAGCATTGCTGACTATCATTGTATCCAACGATGGTCACGACATGTCCACCAACGTGTGGTCCCCATCGGTGATGGTAGACCCCTCCGAGGTACCACATGAAATCTTCCCATACGCTGATACAGATGATGAGTGGGCCATGTTGTATTAATGCTTGCTTTATACTGGTGATGTTATGGTCGACCCATCCCCACTCTGTTATTTTGACAGTCCGGTTTTCCCATCCTGGGAGGCTTTCAAAGGGGTAATCAAAGTCTCGATGGGGGTCAGGGTAGCATCCTTCATCAGGGACGCCATGGTCGATGAGGTAGTTTGCTGCATTTATAAGGTTCACCCCTCCTCGTTGAATGCTTCCTCCTGCGTAGAAAAATAAATGATTTTCTGATAGATCTGGATTATAGATTTCCTTGAGTTGGTATTGCATTTTTGTTTCCAGTGCGGCACAGAAAGCAAACGTCTCACAGGTTGGTGCGGGTGATTGATCCCTGATTGGTGTGGTATAATCAGTTCCGTTGATATCATGCCAGCTGAAAGAAGCTGGTAAATCATCTGTGACTACAGCTGAACAAATTTTTACGACACTTACTGATGTTACAGGAAGTACAAAAAGTAATGTCAAGATCAAGACAATAATTTTCTTCATCTATATCCCTTAATTACTGTAATATAATTGTTAACCTTTATATTAATTGTCCTTATGGGTTCACCATTAACCTGTTGTAGGTAACTTAATATATCTATCTTTACAACAAGATGGGGAACACCTCCTGTAGTAAAATTCATATAATTTTAATAAAAATGTATAAATAATAACATTAACCTTTTCACCCATAATGCAGGTAAGCCCAAGGATGAAAAAGATAGGAACCACCATCATTGTCATAATATTCATCCTAGAAGTAATCATCGGTGTATTCCTTATTTCAACTATAGGATACATTCAAGCACCGGAAGCAACCGTAAAATTACAGTTTCTCAACATCACCACTGACAACATCGTTCTCCGCGAAGCGAAAATAAGCCTACGCTCTAGGAAAATGTTTACAGTTTTATCTTTAGAATGTACGCGCTTGGTTGTTACATAAGGAACGATAGATTTATATGAGGTTAAGTCTTTAAATATAATAGGGGTAATATGAAGAAATTAATTCCTAGTATCACGATAGTCTTGATTGTATCGATGAGTAGTATAGGGATTACAAATGCATTCAGCTACTCCAATAATACCGATACAAAAGCATCAACTCAGGCTACGAGCAATGAATATGGTCTCCAGTGGATGATGGAGTATGGGAACAGTGCTTGGACAGACGCACGCTATCAAGGACCGCAACCGATTGGAGACAGTGATAACGATGGGAAGAATGAGCTGCTCATCAGTGGAAGGGATTGTGCCATCCGTGTTATGAAATGGGATGAAAACGAGCAGACGTATTCGCAGGTTCGTGCATTGCATCCGCCGTTCTATCCGTTCGTACACTGTGATGCTGGTGGGATGGCAATTGGTGATGTGACGAATGATGGGAAAAATGAGATTGCTGCGACGTGGTACACAGCGTTTTATACATATTTCGCGGGTAAATATTGGTTAAGAGGAATGAATCCCTGGATTTTCTTTAATAATGGTGGCAGTGCTGATTGTCTTATCGGGGATTGTGATAACGACGGGAAAAATGAGTTAATTTTAAGCGGTGGTGGTAGCTGGTACACGTCAAGTCCAGTTGGTGAAATCACGGTGTTTCGATGGAATGGGTTGTTTCTTAAAAAAGTAGCGGAGTGGAAGGATCCTAATGTGGATGGCTACGTGTACATGGCTGGCCTTGGTGATGTCGATGAGGATGGACAAAATGAGATTGTCTGTGCCTATGAGAATAAGGTTCTTGCGTTGAATTGGGATGCCCAAAACAACGTATTTGTTCCCAGTGAAATTTTAAAAAATTATCATGGGCAAGACTCCCCGTTTGGAGTGGTATGTAAAGATTGTGATAATGATGGGAAAGCAGAGGTCCTTCTCAGCTATTACGGTCCTCATATTACTATTTTTAAATGGAATGGGACCGGATATGCAACACAATTTAATCTCGTTTGGCCTAGCGGAGATCCGGTGATTGAAGGAATCGATGTCGGTGATACCGATAACGATGGACTCAATGAAGTATGTGCAGGAGCTGGGGTGACTCATATCTTGCAATGGAATGGGACGACCTATGTTGAAGAAGCGGTGCTTCCTACCTTTGGCTGGATGGCAGTTGTTTGCATCGGAGATTGTGACAATGACGGGAAAAACGAAATAAACGCAGGGAATGTTGATGTGAATCAAGGGCAGAATTACACGGAATGGGTTTTTAAATACGGTTGGGAGACATGATTCAGAGCTGTTTTTTTTCTTTGTAGGAACTTATTAATAGATTGTCGATATATCTATCGACATTCATGGTAGGTTCTTGGAGATTATGGGCGTTAAGGAAGTACTAGCAGAAAAAATCGCAGGGGAGATCACCCTGAGTCCAAAACCGGGGGAAACGCTCCGCAAATGGCGAACTACGTTTAATATCGCTCAAGCGGAGCTTGCTCATTTTTTAGGTGTTGCCCAAAGCGTGATTAGTGATTATGAGTCTGGGAGACGGAAATCACCTGGAATTCATTCCGTAAAAAAGATAGTTGTCGCATTCTTGGAAATCGATGAAAAGAAACACGGCGGCACTGTCATCCAGCAATATCAGTTCATGGTAAAAACACAAGACGGCATCATTGACATCATGGAATATCCTTATTCGATTCCTGTTGAGAAACTGATAAAAGAAATCGATGGAAAGGTGGTCACCTCCTCAAGCATCAGCCTTGACCGCGCTATAAAAGGGTTTACGCTTATCGATGGCATTGAGACGATTAAGACGCTTACGTCGGCAAACTACCCGAACCTCTATGGATGGAGCACAGAGCGGGCGTTGATTTTTACGAAAATCCAGTTCGGTCGAGGCCCGATGATTGCGATCCGGATTCATCCAGTGAAACCATCCCTTGTGGTGTACCATCAACCAGGGAGCGTGGACCCACTCGCGGTACAGCTCGCAGAACGGGAGAACATGCCGTTGGTGATCACGGAGATGCCCCTGGAAGAACTACGGAAAAAACTGGTTTTGCTTGGGAAGTGAAGACATATGACTGACGTGGTTGGGATATGTTCCATGTGCGGACGACCAGGTGCGATGTTCACCTGCCATCTCTGCGGTCGACTTGTCTGCGAGAGATGCTATGAGCACCGTCATTCTATCTGCACCGAATGCAAATATCAGAAAACGCGATCAGATTCCCCGTCGTTCCCGATGGATTAAAATCATTCCAGGAACAAATGTGATTACTCATAAGAAAGCCTGGATATTTTCTTTACGCGTTATATTTGAGGACATTCAAATAATTTGAAAACTTGTATTGATGGTAACTTTATAGTAGTCAATAATACCCGTCTATAGGACCTATGTATTTTGGAGTATCTTTTTGAGCAACAGTGAATTATTCTGTGGGTAAAAAAATAGTAGGTATGGAAACGAAGGATCCATACCTCCTAATACTGTTGTGAGTTCGTTCGCATATGGTGGATTATACTGATTTATTTGTTAATGAAGTAGTGCGAATGGTTACTGGTTCAGTAAGTGTTTAAGGATAGGGAATGTGCAGAGGAATTGCTCGAACCACCTATGGTGGAACAAGGTAGTTAATGCAGTGCTTTGAGGCATGGTCACACTCAGTGTCGTCCAGTCACTTTCTGCACCAGAAACATCTTTTGTTTTTGCTTTAATGAGGTATGTATTTTTGTTTTCCCAGGTGTGAGAAACTGTCTGCTCTTGGCCAGAAGCATACGGACCAACCCAGCCGCTGTTTATTTCATCTCCCCAGTCGATGTAGTAAAATACTTGGTCACCGTTGGGATCAGTTGTAACAAATTTGTAATCATATTGTTTTCCTGATTTTCCAGTTGGGGGACCTGTAATTGTTGGTTTATTTGGTGCATAGTTCGACGATGTGATGAAACTCCAGATTGGACCGGCTGTTGACAAGCCATGTTCATCCCATGCAACAATCTTCCAATAGTACGTGGTGAGGTTTATCAACTGCCCAGGATCGTAGCTTTCAATGGATTGATTACTGATAACTTTTACTGGCGGGCTTACTGTGCCAAAGTAGATACCGTAGTTGACCGGATCATTATCTGGATCGCCACCTGTCCAACTCAATTCCGCATTGGTAGGGACATTTGTTGATTGATTTGATGGTTCAGGGTATCGTGGCGTATTTGGTGGTTGGTTTGCACTTACTGCCGCGAGATTCTGCAGAGCATCAATGTCAACACCAGGGTTCATCTCACTAGCACTCCCCGTTCCATCATCAACGATTTTCACATATCGGGCTGATTCGACCGAAGCATCAGCGAGGTCAAACTCCGCTGTTCCCATTCCCGTTCCTACATTCGTCCAAGGACCATCCCAATTTGTGGAGACATACACAGAGTATCCATCGGTGGTAGCGTCCCCTTCAAATACCTTAAGGTCAGATGCACCGGGGAGGTCAGAAATAATGTTTGCCATATCTACGATAATTGATCCGCCAACACCAAGAGAAGCGCACACTCCATCAGAGGGTCCAAGCAGGGATATGCCTTCGGTCGGGTTGTTTTGATAGTTATCGGACGGTGCATAGAACGCACATGTGGTGACTTGATAGGCATAGAATTGGTTATTAAGGTTTAGTGCAACATTCAGTACTGTTGGGTCTCCTGAATTTACTTGAACGGAAAATGTTTTTTCTTCAAACCCATTAGCGCGATAGTGAACCGTGTAGGTCCCCGGTAAGAGCACGCGATGGTAATCTCCAACCAGTGGATCTGCGAAACAAGGCCAGGGCGCCTCATCCACCCAGACTGTCGCAGCAAGTGGTTGTCCGTTGTTTGCATTCGTCACGACACCGGTGAGTCCCATGTTTGCTGCATCAATTATCTCCAGTATCGCATCACAGTTCAGGTTCCATGCCCGGGGGATATTAGAGGTCTGAACCTCAATGGTCCAGTCGATATCGCCACGACATCCATAGCTAAAATCATTACAATCGCCGAGGGTTTGGTACCAATCGTACCCTTCGGTAACCCAATACCCATTATGAGAGCTATACTGTTTGGAGAGATTTTCAACAACATCGTTATCAGGGATCCGTTCCTGTTTATAGTTCCAGACGTAGTTGACAATATCCCCGGAGCAATGGAAGGATAACGAGAGGACGAAGTTGTTTTGTAACGCATTGTCTCGAATCGCCCGCGTCTCTGGTTCAGAATAGGGGTTTGAGCTTTCCGGCATGTATCCATAATTTCGGTTGAGGTCGATGCCATGTGCATTATAGCGAGTCCCTGCTTCTCTGCCATCGGGGTTCACCATGGGGATAATCCAAATCTCTCGGTTGTCTACAAGATCGGTGATCGAAGTGTTGACGCCGTAGTTTTGGCCGAGAAGGAAGGCAAGATTGAGTGGTAACTCTGCAGACATGTATTCGTTGCCATGGTGAAGGCCGCAGATGCGGACCTCTGGTTCGTTTTCCTCAGTATCAGGGTTATCTGTGATTTTCAAACCCCAGAGAACCCTTCCTTGCACACTGTGCCCTAAATCATATAAGCGGGTGATAGCTGGGTACGTGTTCGCGATGTTTTGAAGTTCGGTCATCATCTGAGAATACGAATGAAAATCACCTTCAAACTCAGCGGAATGCTTCCACCTCTGCTGCTCCGCAAGCTCATCAGGCACAATCTCTGGAGCAAGATTCATGGCGGAAAGCCAACCGAATTCATCTGAGGATACGAGGACAACTGCGGAGGTTCTGGACCGGTCCACATCAAGGATGGTAATCCGATGTTGAATGATGTCACCAAGGGTACTTGGTTGAGAGAGGACAACAGCTGAAACGATGGAATCCAAAGAATGGTTTATTGTATCTTGTGCAGTCGAAAATCCTCCAAAAACCGTAGCAATGCCCATCGTGAAAAACACGAGAAAGGCACATATTTTTTTATTCG
Organism: Methanobacteriota archaeon; assembly: GCA_026394435.1. GTDB lineage: Archaea > Thermoplasmatota > E2 > DHVEG-1 > DHVEG-1 > SM1-50. Next base: position 9,602 of record JAPKYG010000094.1, read on the forward strand.
CAAAATTTTTGTGGTTCATGTGGTATCTGCCCCTATTTTTTGTATTTCCGCAATAATGTACCTAACATTTCTTTTCGATTCCAAAGAAGAAAGGCTGGAATAACAACCTCACTGCTCTTGATGAGATCTTCAAGAGAATCCCAGGAACATATGCGATAATCTTATAATATCATTGTATAAATATATACATAGTACTATCCTCTATATAAATATAATTAGACCAACACAAAAAATTAGAGAACGACATGGTCAGCTTTGTTCTCATAAAATACGCAACCCTTAACTTTTATATCATCGAACGAGTCTTGTTTCACAGGATTTCCGATAGTGAAACATTGACGAAGAGAGACCGAATCTTGCCTCGGCTAAAATAATTCTCTAAAATGGAATGCAGAAAAACTACACTGATCGAGCAGCAAGAATTCGTTTTACGCATTCTTTTAATTTCACGATATCGAAGGGTTTGACGATGTAATCCTCTGATGCAAGGAGCCCTAGCCCAGCACTCATGTCATCGCCAAGTGCGGTCAAAAAAACAATCGGGACTGCACTCCATCTGTCGTTTTCTTTAATGCGTGCTGCAACATCCCAACCGCTCATCCCCGGCATCATGATATCCAGCAAGATCAGATCAGGGAGATGGTCTCCGTCTAGTACCTGGAGACATTTTTCCCCGCTGTCTACTCCGATGACTTGATATTCCTTAGTCGCATCTTCTAACACGCATTTGACTGAAATAATAATATCCTGAAAATCGTCAACAACCAGTATTGTTTTTACCATCCACCCCAACTAACTATTATAGAGTATAAATAATTAGTGATTTTTTCTTCGTCATCACAAACGGGATTCCAGTCCAATGAATTTTCCTTTTATAAAACAAAGATGAGAATTCTTTATTACCGAACGCAGAAGCGGCCTTGGGAAAGAATCGTTTTCAGAAACAACCTGTATAATATATCATATTTGATATAATCTAAGAGAGCAATCTTCATATCTCCATGATAAACAATTCTGTTTTTCTCTTTCGTCACCGCCCCCTCCCAAGAACCTCTGATTCCTCTACAGGACTTCAGTCCAATGAATTTTCCTTTTATGAAACAAAGATGAGAAATCTTTAGTACATCACAAACGCTCTGATGTACTCTCTGCATAGTTATCATCATTCTCCCCAAAAGAGAACATGCGCCAACCACTTTGTTTTACGAAAGTAAGACATTTAAAGAACAATGGCATTATGTAGTACGGAGATGCATACTACTCAAGTAGTTTATCAATGGAGAGAAAAGATGGGATACTATGCTGAATACTGCTGATGTCACTCGGCAATTTTTACAGTCAATAATTGGAATTATCGGGAGAAAAACATCAGAAGAATACGCAGCAGTAACTATACGAAATCTTATAAAAAAACTCCAGCCGGCCTATCCTTTTTTACAAGACATAGAAATAAAAAATACGCGTTCCTTGGAACTGGAAAGTAATGTAGTAGTACGGGACTCGCTGAACACTATTCATCCCAAAGAAGTTGGAATGGCGTTGAAAGAACTTGAAAAAATAATAATGAAAACCATGGGGAAAAACGCAGGGTATTTTTTCATCAGAGAAACACAAGAAAAAATAGGCATAGACTATGATACGATACTGGTCAAAACCATGGATGTTGATTTAACTTTGATGCAATCAACCTATATCGTTGAAAAAAAATCAATCCCTCTGCTGCATATCGAAAAATCTGACGTGATGAGACGGTTTTTAAAAGCCCTTATGGAGGCATTGGAGAAACAAACCTCTAAAACATTTGCGATAGGATTAACCGCACAACGTGTTGAAGCACTGAGGCAACAATATAAGTTTCTTGAATATGTTTCTGTCAATGATATCAGGTATAACCTCGGTTCTGAAGAGGTGGCTGTACAGCCGGAAATCAACAACGTTGACCCTCTAGAGCTTGGAAAAGCAATCGGATCAATTCTCTATGATACCGATACAGTACTCACCGACCTTGGCAGGAACTCTGTTGCAGATGATCTGAAAACACATCTTACATTGGAATATCTTGCAAAACTGAAGGAAATAGGCGTCACCATTAATGCACATGGTTTAGGGTATAACGCGATTTTCAAACAAGTAATCAAAGCATTGATCGATATCCTGAGTACAACAAGCACGGAGAATTATGCGATTTTCACGGTGAATTCGCTTCTTCGAAAAATAGATAGCACGTATGAATTCCTCAAATACGTGAAAGTAGACTCGGCAATCGGCCAAGGCGAACTCTATCACGTCACGATCACGGACAACATCGATTCGATCAACGAGACCGATGCTCGACGAGCAATTCAGCAACTGCTTGAAACAATCATGGAGTCCTTAGAGGAAAAATTGAGAAAGGAATTCATCCAAAAATTCAAGAACTCACTTGAGAAAAAATACCTATTAAAAATCCAGGAGATGGGCGTCAACTTCCATATGATCGAGTTGCGTCAAGAGATGCTGAACCAAACCTAACAAAAATATCCAAATCAAAAAAATCTCATACAGGCAGCTATGGATAAAAATTCATGACATATAAAAACGTAGTAGTTGATAGGAATGATAGATTGAAAGAGCGTACGCAACAGTCCAGAACGATTATTCTTCAGAGGTTCTCCGCAGTGTTGAAGGGAGGATTGATAGAACCTTGAAGCAGCCGTTTGATCTGAAGAAGTTTTTCTTTGGTCGGATCAACGTAAAACTGACGCTTATATTTCTTCTTGTGGGACTGGTTGCTCCCGCAATAGGTATCTGGTATTTCTATTTAATCGCGAGTTCGTTTCTTTCACAAAACCCTGAGATTTTTATGCAACAGCAGATGCTCTTGAATGGCACTGCCCTCATAATTATTATTCTGATCGCGGTCAATACCACACTTTTAGGGCTCATAATATCCCGTTCATTTACCAAACCAATTCAGGAGCTGCATGAAGCAACACAGGAACTGGAAAAAGGAAATTTTACGGTCAGAACGAACATTAAAACAAATGACGAGCTTACACAACTCAGCGACGCGTTCAATCGCAGCGCACTCGCGTTAAGCAAGATGGACGAGGAACGCCAGCAACTTGACAATGCAAAAACAGAGTTCCTCAGCATCACCTCTCATGAACTCCGTACACCAATCACGCCCCTAAAGGCACAGTTGCAGATGCTGCAACAAGAGTATTTTGGGAAAATCAATGAGAAACAAAAAGAAAGCCTTGATGTGATCCTCCGAAACACGGAGCGACTCAACAAAATCATCGAAGATTTCCTTGAGATCTCTCGTATTGAAGCTGCGCGATTGAAATTCGCGTTCAGAAAAACAGACCTTCAGGAAACAGTCAAAGAGACGGTAAAGTTCATGGAAGGATTTGCTAAGGAGAAAAACATAACACTGGTGGTCACAACCGGGGAGCTCCCAAATATTGAAGTAGACCCAGATCGAATCAGCCAAGTCCTCCGAAATCTTGTCCATAACGCCATCAAATTCTCTCCATCAGACAGCAGCATTGAAATCCATACGGAGATAAAAAAGGACCATGTACGATTCAGTGTGAAAGATCAAGGGGTTGGATTGAAATCTGATGATCAAATCCGTGTCTTTGAGCCGTTCTATCAAGTGGAGGGAGCCCTGAGTCGAAAATTTGGGGGCACGGGACTGGGACTGACGATTTGTCGGGGGATCATTGAGGCACAAAAAGGAAAAATATGGGTCGAAAGCAAGCCTGGTTGTGGCAGCACGTTCTATTTCACGGTTCCACTCACCCCAGTCCATGAGATTGAACCAATTAAAGTCCTCTTTTCCCCAAAAACAGAGATCGAAAAGAAACTACGAGATCAATTTATAGATGCGTTGGGACCAATGGGTGTTGTCGAGTTCAATGAACTGAGAAACAAACATGCCCTTAGTAAAGCAGATCTCTTTGAATATATTACTTCTTTGGAAGATCAATCTATTCTTCGTCAGAAGCATGCAGATGAATTTAAAAGAAATATTGGAAAGATATTTGGTGAAGATTACCAAAAAGAAGAAAACGAACGAATCGATGAAGGAATGAGAAAGGAGTTGTAAGGTGAAATAATGAAATTAAGAGGGTTATTGATCATTATGTGTCTGGCGATATCGCTGATACCCATTGCAATGATTAGCGGGTTGCAAGGCTTTCAGATCGCAAGCATGTTTCTTGGCTTGATTCTGGTCATCACGCTTGCGGTAGGTTTTGTGATTTCCTATTTTATCTCCATGCCACTTGTGAAATTAACAAAAAACATTGATGAAATCAGCAAAGGTAATCTGGAAGTCGATCTGGAGAAAAGTGAGATTTATGAGATCAATAATCTGACCGCTTCGTTAGATCGGGTGATGGCGAGCCTGAAACTTGCTATCAATAAGGTTGGGTTGAAAAAAGAGGAGATATTTTTAGAAGCTGTGAAAGCAAAAGAAGAAGCGGAGGCGAAATACGAAGTCCTGTTAAAAAAAATCGATGGCTGGATCTGGGAGATCGATGAGAAAGGAATATGTACAAAATGTTCTGCGAAAGTCGCTGGAACCCTTGGGTACTCCCCCAAGCAGATAATTGGGAAGGAGATTTTTAGATTTTTACCGCCTGAAGATGCGAATAAATTTAAAGACATAATACACGTTATTTCACATCAGAAGACAGATACAACCAATAAATTAGATTTGTACTGGACGAATCAAGACAATACGCACCCCGTGTGGGTGCGCTCGTTTTGTATACCTGTGTTCAATAGTATCGGAAATTTCCAGGGTTTGCGTTGTTTCAGCAGGGACGCAACAGAATATCAAGTTGCAGAGACAAAGATAGAGGAGCTGCAAAAAAAGTTAAATGAAACATATAAACAGTTGCATGAAATTCTGAGACAACAGCCAAAGGGAAAATCTCTCATAGAACCAGTCTTTGATATCACAATTAAACAAGAGTTCGATTACATGATTCTTTTTGATGAAAACGCAAAAATCGTTGACTGCACGAATGATATCCAGAAGAAACTCGGATATAACAAGGATGAGATGCTTTCCCTGACTTTCGCTGACGTCGTGTATCTTGAAACATACGACGAGATTAGAGCAAATCTCGATGAAATCAAGAAACTAGGGACCATGCAAGTAAAGACCATTCATAAGAAGAAAGACGGCTCATCGGTATTTATAAGTGAACAGATTAGGTATCTGAAAGACCGGAATATGTTTATCTGTATGGTGAAGGAAGATACAATGTAGTACCTCGGGAGAAAGGATGCCCTTCTGGTTTCATACTCTACATATCTTATAAAACCATCAACTATTTATGTGGATTTCTTATCTGGGGTCTTGAGAACATGACGATAAAAGCGTCGAGGCGTGCACAAGGCGTTGAGTATGCGATTCGAGATGTCCTCAGCCCAGCACGACAGCTGGAGAAGAAAGGCATCACGGTTTTAAAGCTGAACATCGGTGATCCGAACGCGTATGATTTTGATACGCCGCAGCATATTAAAGATGCGTTGTACAAATCAGCGAATGAACAGCATAATGGGTATGCACCCTCAGAGGGATTCCTTGAGTTGCGGCATGCGATCATTGAACGGGAAAAGAAGAGGAATAAGGTTTCCTATGAACCTGATGATATCTGTGTCACGACCGGTGTCACTGAGGGTCTCCAGATGCTTCTAAATGCCTCGTTGGACCCAAACGACGAATTGTTAATCCCTGGTCCCACGTACCCACAGTATAACGTCATTACGAAATTCGCCGATGCAGAACCTGTTCCGTATCATTGTATTGAGGACGAGAACTGGCAACCTGATGTAGACGATATCCGAAAAAAGATCTCAAAACGCACCAAAGGGATTGTTCTCATCAACCCGAATAACCCCACCGGCGCGTTGTATTCGAAGAAGGTGTTACAAGAGATCCTTGATATCGCAGGTGAGTATAAAATCATGGTAATCTCTGATGAGATCTATGATGATCTAACCTTTGATGGGAAACAGTACGCTACCGCGTCACTTACGAACGACGTCCCGATTATCACCTTCAACGGGTTTTCAAAAGTATATCTGATGCCGGGGTGGCGTATCGGGTACACCATGTTCAAACATAACGGGGAACTTGATGAAATCCAGGATGCATTTATGCGGATTGCTCGATCGCGGCTCTGCGCAAACTCGGTGTGTCAACATGCTTGTATCCAGGCGTTACAAGGACCACAGGATCATATTGAAAAGGTCAATGACAAGTTGCGGAAACGACGTGATTTCTCCTACAAACGTCTCAACGAGATCGACGGTATTTCCACTGCAAAACCAGAAGGTGCGTTCTACATTTTCCCTAAGATCGAGGCGATGGGAAGAGGACCATGGAAAAACGACAAGGAATTCGTCCTTGATCTACTGCAAGAGGCACATGTGCTGGTGGTGAATGGATCAGGATTCTGTGCGACCTACGGGAAAGGACATTTCAGAGCAGTGATTCTTCCACCTATGGAAACCTTGGAACAAGCATTTGACGAAATGGAAGAGTTCATGAAAAAGAGGTTGAAACAACAATATAGTATCCATTCAAACTCGTAGAATACCGTTTTTTTCGTGAGAAATAATAATATAAATTACAAAACGATTCTCTTTT
>JAPKYG010000046.1 GCA_026394435.1 Methanobacteriota archaeon
CCACTGAGTCGGTCTTCCCTGATATTCCAACAAGCTGGTATGCAGGGATTCTTATCGCGCTACTCGCAAGTATTGTCATTCTGTATGCAATGTTTAGGAAAAAGAAGTAAAGGTTATTTTTTCTGTTCCCGCTCTACGAGATCTCGTCCTAATCTAGTTATTTCGCTTTCTAGCTGCATTATACCCAGGTCCAGGCCCATGTTTTTTATAACGAGCAGGTACTCATCGCTGAGCGTATTGCGTATCTCTTTGATGAAAAAATGACCTGCGTTTTCCCCAAGTGAGCGATTCACCGAGTCGATGATCGCATGGAGTGCTTTTCCTAATTCAGTTGGTGAAACAGTGTTGATATCAGACATCACGCTGATAACGTCGATCGTCGTTTCACTATAGAAGTCATCGTTGATTTGTACGTGTTTCAGGAAATTATATTTTGTCTCGAGTCGTTTGATGAGGTCATCCATCGTCATGACTGCAGAGGAGAGATCGGTTTTTCTGCTGGAGATCGAAATCAGTGTTTTTAACACGCTTTTCATGACATCTGATCTTTCTGGTGACGGCATAGCTTTTCTCACTTCTTTTGGGGTTTGTATTGTCTCTTAGCTGTATGTCATCAATGATACTACTACGTTTCTATTAAGAGTTTTTATAAGAAAGATTTTATTCATCTGTATAGAAACATATATATGATGATTATCCATATCTTTTTATCAGCAACTCAGGAGGGATGAGTGAATATGAAGAAAGGATTATTGGTGGTGTTAGTAGTTGTTATTTGTGCAAGTGCGACGTTGAGCGGATGTCAAGACACAAGTAGTATAAAGACACAGAAAAGACCTCAAAATGTTTCTCTTGATTCAACGATCGTTGAGTTTGTGAATGTGACTTTTGAAAAAAATATCAACAAATCAGGCGGCCTTGAATCAGTAACGGTTGGATGGCTGTTCCATAATATCGCAGGTAAACAGATTAGTGCAAAGATAGACGTGAAATTCTTCGATAAAAATAATATATTCTTGTATAACGACAGCAGAGAGATCTACTACATGCCAGCAGGGTACACTGAAAAATCTTTCTCACCTGGCGCTAACAGAGTAACCTATGAGGGAGCAGGTGTAGCGTTCGTTGATCACGTGGTCATTTCCGTCACTGAAATATAACCAACAGTCAAAAATTTTCTAGGACTGACTGAGAGTGAGAAGGTATCGTTATTTTTTTATTCGTCTACCCATAACAAGAACCACGATTGCAACGAGGATAAATGCGATTTCAAAACCGGGTGTTGAGGTTGTTTTCTTATCACCGTTTATGGACAGCGTATATACATAATAGCCAGAGTTTTCAGGGGTTACTAAAATGTTAGGAGATGATGGACCAAAACTGATATTGATAGGGATATCTCCAGAGAGCGGTGTCGGCCAGTTCGAAAGATTAAATGTCTTATCTTCATTAGGATTCAACGAAGCGTTACGAGGGGTCAGTTTCATTGGTGATGTCGTAGTTTTGTTAAATTCCGGATCATAAAAATAAACGGTGATTTCATCTGATTTGCCATCACCGGAATTATGGAGGACTGCGATAATATTGTAGACATGTATAACCCTGTTTCCGATAGGCTCTCGTGTTTCAACCAATTGTACACTGACATTTTTTATAGAAACAGTTGCATGTTGAGCAGTACATACTGGACCTAGAAGCATTATAAAACTAAGACTGACAAAGAGCATTATCAGAAACAACGTTCTTTTTGACTTCATATAGCCCTCACCGTATCCTGCAATCGAATGTACTATATTTAAACTTCATCTTAGAAATAATTGATGTTGGCTGATTACACGGATTTGAAATAACTCTTTATATCGCCCATTCTATTCTTTTTTGGTGCTATGTAAGAGCTAACGATGGGAGAAATCATGTTAGAAGAAAGAGGGATCCGAATAGGTATTGAGGTTTTAGTACGAGATCCAGACGCTCCGAATCGTCCTGCAAGAAAAGCGGTCGTCATCAGAACATATCCGCGTCCGAGCAGATGGTTCGTGGTAAAATTTGAAAGTGGTGATATGGAGCAAGTAGAAGAAACTCAGGTCACCACGATGTATGAAGAATACAAGAAAGGAATGTATTAAGTTTCTTAGAATCGTTTCTTGTTTTCACGCAGACCTTCAACAATTTCTTTGCCAAAATCAGTGAGCCGGTATAACTTTATATCCCGATGTTTTCCCCCTTCAATTTGTTCAACAAGATTCAGACTTATAAGGGATTCATCGTTGCGATATCTGGTATTCATTCCACGGATCGCGCCAATCACATTTGTCGGCGTGGTTTTTACGCTGTACGCAATCTCAGAAGTATAACTCCCACTGGGACTAATCTCAAAGAGGTAATCCGCTATTTTTTTCCGTACGCTACTTCTCCGAAGCGATCTAATAATAAGAGGTTTTAACATCTCTGGAGAAATAGCTGTTTTTGTTCCATCTTGCATCCCATCCACGAAACCTAAATAGTGAATCGTGTTGTGATTAATAAGCTAATCGATTTAAATGATTGAAAAAAAATAAACGATGAATTGGACAAGTCGCTTTTGTAAATATCAAAAAATTCATGAATATAGGTGTGGCGTTGAGGTTGATGAAAAAAAAATAGTGGGCCAAGCCGGATTCGAACCGGCGGCCTTCGCCGTGTGAGAGCGATGTCATAACCAACTAGACCACTGGCCCTTTATTATTCAAAAGGTACAAGTGTGAATTTAGGAACCAGATAAATGCTTTTCGTTCATACAGACACTCATGATTGATTCTTAATAAGGAAAACCTTATCAAGTGTTAAAAAGATAGCCTCTCCGAGAAAACAATAATCGAGGGATTCTCTTTGGCAAAATGGAAGTTATTTAACCGGTCAAAAGGAAAAGAAGAAGCGCCTACAGAAGTTGAGACGATCACTGAACATATCGGAGAATCTGAGGAAAAACCGAAGATCCCTGAAACAAGAGAAGAATCGGAAGAAGTACCAATCAAAGAATACAACGAAACGTTATACTCAAAGGGTTCTGTACAAAAACAACCTGCGACAACGCTTCCAGAAAAGAAACAACCCTTGAAACGGACAAGCTGGGAAAGTCCGGGTACGATTGAACATAATGTTGACGACATGGGACGCAAACAAACAGAGCTACACGGAACTAGAACACAAACGAGTAGTGATACCGACAAGAAAGTTGATCGCATCTTGTCCAAGAAGAAAGTTAGGCGATAGAAAAACTCTGGTGATATCGGAGTGTTTTTAAGACTCCTTTTCTTTTACCGATTACAAGGATGGTCGGGTAATAGTGATAGCAGTTCTGAGAATTGGACATCGGATTAATCGTGATAAACGGATTACTACACATGTCGCGTTGGTTGGCAGAGCATTCGGTGCAGATACGATATTTATTACCACGAAAGATGAAAAAATTAAGAAAAACATCCAATCAGTCTGCAAGCGGTTTGGTGGTGATTTTCAAGTAGAAACCGGTCTTGATCCTAAAAAAATCATCAAATCATGGA
>JAPKYG010000037.1 GCA_026394435.1 Methanobacteriota archaeon
TTACCATATGTTGTATACGCGGACGATAGCCTCTATACCTGTTCCCAGGATTCCAATGAAAAAATAAAGGAGAAAATCAAAGAACTTGGACTGAATCGCATTGTAATTGCATCATGTACACCGCGAACCCATGAGCCATTGTTCCAGGATACACTCCGTGAGGGAGGGCTCAATCCTCATCTTTTCGAGATGGCTAATATTCGTGATCAGAATTCATGGGTGCATAAAAACAATCCACAGAGTTCGACAGAAAAAGCTATTGATGCGGTGCGGATGGCGGTTGCAAAAGCATCGGATTTGTCCCCTATCCACCATTCGAAAATCCCTGTTGTTAACCATGCACTTATTATTGGTGGCGGGATCGCAGGGATGCATGCAGCATTGTCCATTGCAGACCAAGGATATGAAACAACCCTTGTGGAAAAAGAACCAATACTCGGTGGTCATCTAAGAGACATTTATCTTGGCATCAATGGGGAGAAACCACAAGAGCATCTGAACGAGACAATTGCACGAGTAAAGAGCCATTCGAAAATCCACGTGTTCACCGATACGACGGTAACGAACATTTCTGGGTACGTCGGGAATTTTAAGTCCCAGTTGATAACAAAAGAGAAAAAGACACCTACCGAAGTTGAACATGGAGTAACTGTGGTAGCAACCGGCGGTCTTCCCTACAAACCTGTTGAATATCAGTACGAAAAAAGCGATGATATCATCACCCAGACCGAGTTTGAAAAAGACCTCTATGAGGAAAAACCGTATCTTAAAAATCTAAAGGAAGTCGCGATGATTCAATGTGTCGGCTCACGAAACGATGATCATCCGTATTGCAGTCGGGTGTGCTGCTCGCAGGCGCTGAAAAACGCACTTCGCTTCAAAGAGCTGAATCCGGATGCAGCTGTCTATGTGTTGTACCGCGATATTCGGACCTACGGGTTCCGTGAAGACCTGCTGTATCAAAAGGCTCGGAAGAACGGGATTTTATTTATCCGATATAACGATGATGATGAGCCAAAAGTGACGCTTGAGGAGGGAAAACCTTTAGTGAAAACAAAGGAACATATCCTCAATAGAGAGCTGCATTTGCATCCCGATAAACTCGTGCTTAGCACCGGGATCATCCCACAGGATAACACCACCCTTGCACAGCAATTGAAGGTACCATTAAACGAGGACTTGTTCTACTCGGAAGCTCATGTGAAGTTACGTCCGATTGATTTCTCTGCTGACGGGATTTTCCTCTGCGGCCTTGCGCATTCACCACGATTCATCGAAGAATCTATTCTTCAAGCAAAGGCAGCTGGCGCCCATGCAGCAACAATTCTTTCGAAGAAGTATCTTGAGACCAAAGGTAACATCGCTCGAGTGATATCCCGGAATTGTGCTGGGTGCCAACTCTGCGTGGAGATGTGTCCGTATGACGCAATCACATTTGATGAAGAGAAAAAAGTGGTGGTTATTAATGAAATTCTGTGTCAGGGGTGTGGTGCGTGTTGTGTTGTATGCCCAAGTGGTGTTTCGCAGCAGAATACGTTTACGAAACGTCAGATTGTTTCTATGATTGATGCGTGTCTGGAGTAAGAGAATATGAGTGAAGAAAAAAAGGACCATAAGAAGGAAGACTTCGAACCAAAGATCGTCGGGTTCCTCTGCAACTGGTGTAGTTACGCGGGTGCTGACCTTGCTGGGACGAGCCGTATCCAGTATCCGCCGAACGTCAGGATTATTCGAGTGATGTGCTCCGGATCTGTTGATTCTATGTACATTCTGCGTGCATTGCTCGAGGGTGCTGATGGCGTGTTTGTCGGTGGCTGTCACCCGGGTGATTGTCATTACATTGATGGGAATTACAAGGCGCGACGACGTATGGTGTTACTCGAAAATATCCTCGGTACATTAGGCTTAGAGAAAGAGCGAGTATGGCTGCGATGGATCTCTGCATCTGAAGGTCAGAAGTTTGCTGACACAATGAAAGAAATGACTGAGGCGGTGAGGAAACTAGGACCCAGTCCAATCGCTAAACACTGGAATCTTTAATGGAGGATGAAAAAAAATGACGCACAAAGTAATCAAGGTCAAGGACAATGACGTAGTAGGATCAACCAATGATTTCTTGAGAAATCTCCTTTCATCAGGGAAAATCCAGGCGTTATTGGTTCCGCAAAATACTCCATCGAAAAAAGTTGCATTTCCTGTGCTGATTTCTGATCCGAAGAAGTTTCACGCTGATATTGTTGCCCCGATTCTTCCTGCGTCTACCGCTACAATTGTGTCGAAGATGACCAAGGTGCAGCCACCATCAAAACCCATCGGGGTTGTCATGCGGTCCTGTCAGATCCGAGCCCTTATCGAACTGGTAAAGTTGAATCAAGCGAGCCTTACGAACATCGTGATCATCGGAGTCGATTGCCCTGGTACGTTTCCTATAAACACGTATACCGAGTTCCCTGAAAAGAAAACACCAACGCAGTTCCTACTTGAAGCCTGGACGAAGAAATCCGATGAAGCAGAAAAATATTTCCGCTCCGCCTGCCGTGTCTGCAAAGACCCGATTCCGACAAACGCAGATATTATTCTTGGATTCTATGGTGCCGATATTGAAAAAGAAATTATAGTTGAGGCACACTCCGAGGTAGGAAAGAACATTCTGAAAGAATTACCCCTCGAGGATGAAGAAGAATGGAAAAGTCGGGAGAAAGCAGTCAAAGAACTCCGTGAAGAAAAGGCCAAGAAACGTGCGGTATTCCTCAAAGAAAAAGAGGGACTCAAAGGGATTGATAAGGTCTCTGAGTTTTTTGATAAATGCGTCAACTGTCATAACTGCCGGCAGGCATGTCCGATTTGTTACTGTAAAGAGTGTTTGTTTGACTCATCAGTGTTTGACGCGGAGGCGTACAAGTTCCTTCGCAGAGCAGAAATCAAAGGGTTGTTTAAAATGCCGAACGATGCGTTGTTATTCCAGCTCGGACGAATGAACCATATGATTCTTTCTTGTGTGGAGTGTGGGTTATGTGAACAGGCATGCCCCAATAATATTCCGCTCATGGATGTGTTTATCCCCGCTGCAGAGAACGCGCAGAAAGAATTCGACTATCAGCCCGGGAAGGATATCAAAGAGAAGATCCCGATGATTGTGTATCGGGAGGATGAGTTCTTGGAGGTAGGAGAAAAATAATATGGATGTCATTGATTCCCGCAAGGTTGACCCGAGTTTCAAGTTTCAGATAGCAAAAGAAGAGGGCGGCGAAGGTATTCTGAAATGTTTCGCGTGTGGTGCCTGTACCGCTCGTTGCCCTGAGATGGATGTCAAACCAGAGTGGAACGCGCGAGTCATCATCCGGAAAGCACTGCTTGGGTTGAAAGAAGAAGTGCTTACGAGCGAGTTTTTCTGGATCTGCAGCGCGCATTATCGTTGTTTGGAGAAATGCCCGCAGAAGGTGAATGTAAAAGAGGTAATGAATGCGGTGCGGGACGCCCGGCTTCTTGAGGAACAAACCGAGGACGTCACAGGGAAGAAGACGAAGAAATACCTTGATTTGGATTTCAAATACACAATTACGCAGAGCAAGTCTGGGAAAGACCTCTATGAGTGTTTCTCCTGCGGTACGTGTACAGCAGGATGTCCGGAGCGGGAGCTTGATTCGCTCTATTCACCACGCAAAGTGATCAAGAATGTGTTACTTGGGATGAAGGACCCTGTGTTCTGTAATAAGTTTGTTGAAATTTGTTCGTCTCATCATCGGTGTTTCACTCAATGCCCACAAGGGGTGGAGATCCCGAAGTTGATGAATGCGATTAAAAACATTGCAATGAAAGAAGGGTACAATCGAACAACAAAATAGAAGACCTATGGTAAAAAAATCTGATACGATCGGAGCTGTTGCTGTTGTCGGCGGTGGCATCGCCGGAGTACAGGCAGCTCTCGATCTCGCTGACATGGGATACAAAGTCTATGTACTCGAGAAATCACCGACTATCGGCGGTGTCATGGCCCAGCTTGATAAGACATTCCCGACAAATGATTGTTCGATGTGCATTCTGTCCCCGAAGCTTGTCGATTGTGCTCGTCATCAAAACATTGAGATTCTTACGAACGCGGTGGTAGAAGGTATCGAAGGGAACCCAGGGAATTTTACTGTAAAGGTACTGAAAAAACCGCGATATATTGACCTAGAGAAATGTACCTCGTGCGGGAGCTGTGAGGCGGTCTGTCCTGTTTCTCAGCCGAATGCGTTTGAATATGGTCTTGTGAAACGCAAGGCTATCTACAAGCCGTTCCCGCAGGCGATCCCGAATGCGTATGTGATCGATAAGGAAGGCGATGGGAAGCATCGCGGTTGTGTCGATTGCATGCGGTGTGTCAAAGAGTGTAAGTCTGGTGCGATTAACCATGAGCAGAAAGCTGAGCAACTCAGCTTTCCAGTTGGCGCGGTGATTATCGCTGCTGGTTCTCCACCGTTTGACCCCGTGGTGAAACCCGAGTTCGGGTACAAAAAATACAAGAATGTGTTGACGAGTGTCGAGTTCGAAAGAGTCTTATCAGCATCGGGGCCAACGCAGGGGAAGATCCTGCGACCGAGCGACCAGAAGCATCCGACGAAGGTCGCCTGGGTGCATTGTGTCGGCTCCCGTGACGCCTCCGAGAACCACGAGTATTGGTCTGCGATGTGCAGTATGTATACCGCAAAGGAAGCAATCATTGCTAAGGAGCATGCTTCCGATATTGAGCCGACGGTGTTCTACATCGATGTCCGTTCGTATGGCAAGGATTTTGATAAATACATTAATCGAGCAAAAAAAGACTACGGACTTCGCTATGTTCGCTCACGGATCTCTGAGATTACCGAAGACCCGAAAACAAGGGACCTTCTCATAAAATACGAGGATGACAAAGGAGACTTCAAAGAAGAAACATATAATCTGGTTGTACTATCAGTTGGGTTGTGTGGCGCTGGTGAAAAACGCAACGAGTTGATGGACACCCTTGGGTTTGATGCCAATGAGTTCAAATATGTGCGTACGAGTGCGGATGATCCAGTGGTTATCAAACCAGGGATTTTTGTCGCAGGCTCTTTCCTGGAACCGCAGGCGATCCCTGAATCGGTGATGCAGGCATCTGCAGCAGCGGCAAACGCAGCTGCATTGTTGAAGGATTCACGGGGTACACTTGTGAAAGAAAAAAAGTACCCAGCGGAGAAGGATGTGTCTGCTGAGAAACCCCGTATTGGGGTGTTTCTCTGTCACTGTGGTATCAACATCGGTGGTTATGTGGATGTCCCTGCAGTGGCTGAATATGTAAAATCATTAGAGGATGTCGCCTTTGTCGAGGCAAACATTTACACCTGTTCTGAGGATACGCAGAAGAAGATTGTCGAGGCGATTAAGAAATACGATTTGAATCGTATCTTGGTTGCTGCGTGTACTCCTCGGACGCATGAGCCGTTGTTCCAGAAAAGCTTACGGGATGCGGGGTTGAATCCGTATTTGTTGGAGATGACGAATATTCGAGAGCAGTGTTCCTGGGTTCATATGGATGAGCCAGCCAAAGCAACTGAGAAGGCAAAGCAGTTAATCGCAATGACAGTTGCGAAAACAAGGTTCCTGCAACCGATTCAAGAAGCTGAGATCCCAGTTGTACAGAAAGCATTGGTCATTGGTGGTGGGATCGCAGGTATGACTGCGGCGTTGTCTCTTGCTGATCAGGGATATGAGACTGTTTTGGTAGAAAAAGAACGCCAGCTTGGTGGGTACTTACATAAGGTGTACTATACCGTTGATGGTCTTGACATCCCACGATTACTGAAGGAGATGACTGAGAAGGTTCAGAAACATCCTCTTATAAAAGTGCATACCGGCTCACAGGTGAAATCCTTAAAGGGGTATGTGGGAAGCTACGAATCTGAGATTCAAACACCGACAGAGGTCGTACCCTTTTCTCATGGCGTGATCATTGTGACTGTTGGTGCTGACGAATACAAACCACACACGTATCATTACGGGAAAGATCCCCGGGTGTTGACGCAATCAGAGCTGGAAAAAGACCTTAGTGAAAGCACAAAAGAAGATATCCATGATGGAGAGACGTTCGTGATGATCCAGTGCGTGGAGTCCCGTGATGAGAAACGGCCGTACTGTAGCAGGATTTGTTGCATGCAGGCGGTAAAAAACGCCCTGAAGATCAAGGAGTTGAACCCACGAGCTGAAGTATTTCTCTTGTATCGCGATTTAATGACATATGGGTTTAAAGAAAAATTCTATAAAGACGCAAGAGAAAAAGGTGTGATGTTCCTGCAGTATGATCCTGAGAAAAAACCAGAGGTCGAGGTGAAGAACGGTCTTGTCGTGAAGATTCATGAACCAATGCTGGGGGAACTGTTAAAGATACCTACTGATCATCTTATTCTTTCGACCGGACTACAGCCGAATCCTGACAACTCAGTGATAGGCAAGCTACTGAAGGTTCCGGTGAACGACGACGGATTCTTCCTTGAGGCACATGTGAAACTGCGACCTGTTGATTTTTCGACGCGTGGTGTGTTTGTCGCCGGGAACTGTCATGTGCCGAAGTTTATCAGTGAATCGATTTATCAGGCGCAGGCTGCTGCAGCACGTGCAGCAACGATTCTGTGTAAACCTACTTTGAAGGCAGAACCAAATGTGGCTTTTGTTGATGATGACCTCTGCAGCGGGTGCAGTATTTGTATTTCGGTATGTCCGTATAACGCGATTGAGCGTGTCGAAGAAGAAATCAACGGTAAAAAAGTGATACATGCGAAGATCAACGAAGGGTTGTGTCAAGGCTGTGGGACTTGCGTGAGTGCCTGTCCGAGTAGTGCGATTCAGCAACGTGGGTTTAAGGATAAACAACTGCTTCCGATGATTGACGAGATAATTCGATAAATTAGGAGAATGTTGTTTTTTAGAAGTTACTTTCCACCTTAAAAAATTTTAAAAAACCTGCGCAATCCAAGTTGGAGAATTCGGGGGTCATGATTACGAAGTGCATAATTGATTTCTCGAATCCAATAACGAGGATTTGAATAGAAAGAAAAATAAGCATTCCTACAAAAATTATCAATTTCCTTTGAGTCATATAACGCTAAACCTCTCCGTTTATCACTCTTTACCGTAGATTCCTCAGGGTTTATTTTTCCTTGTTTTACTGCTTGTTTCCAAAGTGGTGTTCCAGCGAGATATTGTAAATGATTAAATAAAACATGATCAATGGATAATGATTTTGCAAACCTAATAGTATTTTCCATTTGTTTTTTTGTTTCAATAGGAGCCCCAAGAATAAAGTTTACGTCTAATAAAAACCCCATTTCCTTACTTAGTTTGACTGTTTTTCGTACTTGTTCTATTGTGATTTTTTTATTGTATAAATCAAGTATCTCTTGATTACCTGATTCAATTCCAAATGAAATAAGTTCGACTCCAGCATCTCGCATCTTCTGATATAATTTCTTATCTGCTGAGTCTATACGCGTGTCAAGAATCCACAGTGAAATATCGTACTGCTGTTTGATGATGTGATCCATTATATATTCTGCTTTTTTCTTATCCGCAAGAAAATTATCGTCTGCAAAAGCGATTGAGTTATATCCTGCGAGAACTAACTCATCAATTTCTTTAATGGAATTTGTTGCAGAGCGCGCCCTGTAATGTGTAAAACAGGTTATTTGACAAAATGTACAGCGATTAGGACAGCCACGTGAACTAATAAGAGAGGTGACCTTCCCTTTCATGGTTTTTTTTCCATAAATATAACCATACTCATATTTCTTTACAAGATGGCGCGAGGGAAACGGTAGGTTATCAAGATTCATTATCTGTTCGTTTGATTTTGTCTTATGAATTTCACCGTTTTGTTGAAAGATTAACCCAGGGATTGACGAAAGCTCTCCTTTTCCTTCAAGAGCTTCTAGAAGAGGACCGATGATATATTCACCTTCTCCTTGTACACAGATATCAGCATGATGGTCACGGAGCGTTTGTTCAGGAAAAAACATACAATGCGGACCACCAACGATGATAGGAATATCGGGAGAGAATTGTCTGATTTTATTCGCTATTGTTATTGAATTTTGAAATTCTCTTGGCTCACTAAAAATAGTCATTCCAATTGCATCAGCAGAATGAACAGCTTTCTGTATAGTGGTATCGTCAAAGCTTTCTGCATTATAATCAATGATTTCAACTGAATGGCCTTGGAGCTCAACCATTCTCGCCAGATATAGCAATCCAAGCGGAGGAAGAAATGCATTCGGTTGCTTATTATGGATATTAGAAGAAATATAAAATCTTCCTGTTGAAGGAAAGATACATAGTAGCTTCATTCTTCATCGCACCCCATATAAAGAAATATGGCACGGTATTGAAACAGGATATCGTTCGATTTTGTACCATAAGATGTATATGATTAAATATAAAAAGCTGATAAGTAGAATAATTCTTTTTTTGTGAAAAGTTTTTCTCATATTCGTCCGCCCCCATTTTAATAAATTTGAACATCCGTTCCTTTATAAAATTTCCTTAAAAAATAAGACTCTTGGGTAACAGTCAATATATATTAGAAAAGAAATTACACCAAACTTGGAGGAATACCATATGGATATGGAGATTACGTTTCCTGGTGGGAAGAGAGTTGAAGCACACTATGGTGGTTTTACGATAAAAACCGATCAACCAGTTGCTGATGGAGGGTCTGGGACTGCTCCGTCACCGTTTGATTTGTTTCTGGCATCAATTGGTACATGTACAGGATATTATGTGTTGAGTTTTTGTCAGAAGAATAACATTCCGACAGAGAATATGAGGTTGACTGCAAGCATACAGAGGAATTCCGGGACGCATCTGGTGGAAAACATTCGTATTGACATTCATGTTCCAAGGGAGTTTCCGGAGAAATACAAAAACGCGGTAGTGAAGGCAGCAGATGCATGTGTGGTGAAACGACATTTGAATACACCACCAAAGATACATATCATCGTAGCATCCCACTAGTCATTATCTTTATCTATCTCTTTTCTATTGCCAAGTGAGGGAAGACCATGACCGTAACGTTAGTGATCGGTACTCAGTGGGGCGATGAAGGGAAAGGAAAGGTTGTTGATTACTACTCAAAACACGCGGATTACGTGGTACGTTTTCAAGGTGGAAATAACGCTGGTCATACCATCAAAGTCGGAGAGGAAATCTATAAACTCCATGTTGTACCCTCCGGTGTCATTCAGGGAAAAACAGGAATCATCGGTAATGGTGTGGTCATCGACCCAGAAATCCTGATTCAAGAAATTAATGAGCTCACCCAACGGGGGATTACACCGAAACTGCATATCAGCGACCGTGCCAACATCATCATGCCGTACCATAAAATCCTGGATGGTGCCGAGGAGCAATACCTTGGTGATAAGAAGATTGGGACCACTAAACGAGGCATCGGACCGTGTTATAGTGATAAGGTTGCACGCAACGGAATCAGAGCGATTGATCTCACCCAGAAAGAAAAACTTCAACGATTACTTGACCGAATCCTGCCTATAAAACAAAAGATGATTGATATCTATGACATCAAAACCAAACTTGATGGAAAAGAAATCCTTGGGACCTATAGCGCATATGGAGAACTACTCAAAGAGTACATCACTACTACCCATATTGAACTGAACAATGCAATACAGAAAAAGAAAAACATCCTCTTAGAGGGTGCACAGGGAACCATGCTTGATGTGGACTACGGCACCTATCCTTACACGACCTCGTCAAATACGATCGCGGGTGGATGCACCATCGGCACCGGTATCGGACCAAAACACATTGATGAAATCATCGGAATCGTCAAAGCCTACACTACGCGTGTCGGTGAAGGACCGTTCCCAACAGAACTCCTTGATAAAACCGGGCAACATCTCCAGCAAGTCGGCCATGAATTCGGCACTACTACCAGCAGGCTACGAAGATGCGGCTGGCTTGATCTTGTCATCGTCAAACATTCCTGCATGATTTCAGGGATCACGAAACTAGCAATCACTAAACTCGACGTCCTCAGCGGACTTTCACAAGCATATATCTGCACACAATACACCTTTGATGGAAAACGAATAGATTACTTCCCCGCAAACATCGAAGACGTTGCAGCATGTAAACCTGTGTACAAAGAATTCAAAGGATGGGAAACCATTGACCCGAAAATCGCGACGTTCGCTGAGCTACCGAAAGAAGCACAGACCTACCTGAGATTTATCGAAAAAGAAACAGACGTCCTTATCGGACTTGTCTCCATTGGACCTGGACGAGACGAAACAATCGAGGTTTAAACAAGTTTTTTTACGGAAAGCGCAGTCTGAATCCACCGTAGATACGAGTTACACGCTGCCCTCAGAGAACTGACATCCTCAGACTCAATGGTAACCTTAAGAGTCTTTTTATCAACAGAAAAAGAGACATTTGATTTTGGAATCTTATGTTGTATCTCTGGAGAAAGCGATTGTGCAACGACACAAGCATCCTGAGAAGAAGGAAAATGAAAAAGGAATCGTGCTCGGTTCGTCATACGCTTTTGATGCGTTTTGCAACAGTTGGCCGCTCTTTATAGAATACTTTGCTTCCGCAATACGGGCATTGCATCCCGATGTTTTTCACATCGAACTGCACTGCTTTCTTACACAAACCACACTTATACCTGGTCACTTGGATTCCTCTTCAGCAGGTAACTCGACAGGCAGTCCCTTGAGGATTCGTTCTGCGGTCACACCGGAGGGCGTGGATGGCATATAGGCACCACCAGCAAAGATATTGCCGCATTTCTTGCATTCCCAAATACTCGTACTCGTTCGTTGCACTGCTTTCTGACCGCACCGGGGGCACTCGTGACGGAGTTTCTGCTGGCTTTCCACGTCTCTGATCATGCTACGTGATTTTACACCGTATCGCTCTGCGAAGCGACCGGATGTGCCAACTTTTTTCGTACGTTTTGACATGGTATTTCCCTGTACTTACGATGAAGTAATTTCTATTAACTTCTTTCGTATTTCTTTCCCGTTATCCAGAGCTCCTTTTATAACTTTTTGTATCTCGTCCTTGGAAAAACTGCCGGAAAGCCCTTTCTGCATCGCCCGAATATCACCGTTATGGTCCGTGGCAACCGTTAACCGCACGTCCGCGATGACTTCTTCATCAAAACAAGGGTCAAAGAGGACAAAATCATTGATTTTAACTGCGGTACAAGAAATCGGTGGCTCTGACATAGGCAAGGGGAAATCTTCTTTTTGATATCCCTCAGGGAGTTGTTCTTCAAACCGCTTCGCAGGGACAATCGTTGTTGACAATGCAGCAAGAGCACCCAAAGATGCTGCATCAAAGAGATTTCCATCGTAATCAAGGACATGGATATCGATGAAGACCAACCAGACCAGCTCACCGGGAGTTACAACAAGTTTTTCAACATCAACGACCTTTGATTCACGCACCCCACGGTCGACGACCCGGGCTAGCTCAATGGCATCTTCTCGTGGTGGACCTGACTCAAAATCAGGGGATGCCAAAGGAACAAGCTCAGCAGCGGTGCTTAACACTCCCATGTTTGGGGTATCCGGGAATGGTTCACCCAGGCCCATTTTGATACCAACAAGAACTTGGGTATTTCCAATTTTTACTCGTGCGGATCCCTCTGCCTTGTTGACCACCTTTGTTTCAATCTCAATCGTCCGGTATTGGTCAAAGCTACGTCCATCGATACGTTTCCCTTGCGCCCCAAGATTTGTAATATAATCACGCTTAATAATAGGGACAATGGTCATTCTTGCACCTCCGCGGCAATAGCTTGATACTTATGCATGACCGCTTTTTTCTGAATCTCAGAAACCGCATGGCATCCTTTCACGGCGAGGTCAAACGCCTGGTTAAACTCATCAACGGTGAGATGTCCATCCATCTGTAATAAGAGTACTTCACCGGTTCGTGGTGAAATTGCGACAGGCAGGTCAGCATCACCAAAGTTATCTTCCTCTTTTCCCAGATCTAGGACAACCTGGCCATTGATTTTTCCGGCAGCAATTGCAACCGGGATATCTCTCATGGGGATCCCTGCATCGATGAGGGCGACACCGGCAGCGGTTAACCCGGCACAGCGTGTTCCTGCCTCTGCATCAAGCACCTCGATGTTCACATTGACGGTTGCCCGGGGGAACTGCTCGGTAAGGATTACTTTTTCCAGGGCTTCTGAGATAACTTTTGAAATCTCGACGCTTCGTCGGTCAGGGCCAGGTCGTTTACGATCTTCGACGCTGAACGCAGCCATATTATATCGCGCTTGCACAATCGCTCTGAGCGGATTCTGCGTGTGTCGTGGTACTGCCTCTCGAGGGCCATACACGGCCACGAGGACTTTATTGCCACCCCATTCCAGGTAACATGAGCCGTCTGCTCGATGAAGCACGCCAGCCTCGATTTTGATTTTCCGTATATCTTCTGGACCTCGTCCATCTAATCGTTTTCCTTCGCTGGTTATTAACTCAATATCTGATTTCATTATCTTACATCCTTTGCATCTTTTTTCAAGAGTTCTTCTATTCTATCAGTGAGCCCGAACGTAGCAGCCTCACTTTCTATCTTAGAGATCGCTTGTAGCACCTTTGCGATGCCTTCCGCATCTCCATCTATCCAAATACGACCGTTCTTACCGACTTTGATTCGGCAGCGGGTGTATTTTTGTATTATCTCTATCATCGAATATTTTTTTCCCATAATGCGGCGATAAATTGAGGGTTCAAATTCAATGATATGACCGCCTTTGAGTTTAAACAGGTTACGATCATTCAGTGTTATCTGAAGTTTCTTTGATTCATCAATCGAGAGAACCTTTGCCAGTATGGCATCACCGGTGTTTAAATATTTTTCTGTATCGGCGAATTCGATCTCCCAAGGCACCTCGTGTACATGTAAGAGTGCCGGGTACGGGGCGTTGATATCAACCATCCAGTTCGATGTTGATGCTTCTTCCACGACACCGATGACAAAATCATCAACAATCGGTTCATATCGTCCTTTTAACGGAATGATGTTGATGAAATTATCTTGTATATTCAGTACTCCAAGTCGTTCTGCGTAGATTTTTTTGTTTTCTACAAATGTTCCCCGACCAGGCTTGAAGGCAGGTATATCACCGAGAATCTGACCAGGAATTACAATTTGACGTCCTTCATTTGGCATAAAATCATGTATCCTTTTTTACAAACCTACTTCAAAATTCGTGTTTCTACATTTCCTTTCGTAAGTGTATTTAACCGATCATAAAAATCTGTTTGCATTCCCGCTGGAAGTTTCACAATACCGACCCAGGTGCCATCTGACTGCCATTCCTCCCGCTCTAATGTGCCAAAGCTGCGGACCGCACCGTACGCTTTCCCAACATGTTCAGGGGGAATTTTCACAGAGACCCGTGTCTGATCCATCGAGATAGGGAGAATAGGTCGGAGTATCTCAATGATGGTTTTCATCTGTTGGTTCACTGATTTAAAGGGATCGATATGCACCTTTGCTTCATCCATCGCAAGTTCAATTCGGGTTCTGGGATGTGGCATCTTCGTCTGCGGGTCCATCGCGTTTCTCACTATCAAATCAACGATACGTTTTTTCTTCTGCTCCTGCATTTCATGACGCTGCTCTGTTGTCAGCTGGATTTCTCCTTTCTGAATGATTTCTTTGGCAATCGTTGAAATATCAGTGGTGTTGAAATGTTTCTGAAGTGATTCGATGGGTGCATGGGTCCCTTTCTTTGAATCACTAAAAACCGCATCAATCGCAAGAGCGGAGAGAATATTTTCTATTTTTCCCTCCAGGATATGCTCTGCCTCATGAGGATCCACGAGGATCTCGAAACGATCCGTTCCTTTATGCAAACGCGCAATCACTGCGTTTTCTAGACTTACCAACTCTACTTACCTCCAATCGCCTTGGTCACATACGTCTTTGTTTCCGCAGGTGACAGGATATGGAATTTGACTCCTTTTTTCACCACACCAATTTCGATCGCATCAGGATTCAACTTCCCTTCAGTACCCTTATGTAATGCTTTCACACCCAGATCAACAGCCTCGTCCATAGACATGTTGTCTTTATAATGTTCCTCGAAGTAGGCCATTGCCCCTGTGCGTCCGGCCCCTTCACTGGCTGCCTTGTATTCCATGAGGGCACCAGAAGGATCAGTGGAAAACAAGCGAGCACCGGTTTGATCGACCCCCGCAATCAACAATGCAGTTCCAAACGGTCGAACACCACCATACTGGGTGTATGTTTGTTTAAAATCACAAATTCGTTTCACCAGTGTTTCGACCTGAATTTTTTCACCATAGGTTATCTCATTGATTTGCGCATCCAGGCGAGCTCTATCAATCAAGGATCGAGCATCGGCAACAAGACCAGATGTTGCGCACCCAATGTGATCATCGATAATGAAAATCTTCTCAATGGAATCCGGCTCAATGAGTCGAGATGTAATACGTTTATCAACAATTAAGATAGCGCCATCTCGGAATTTCACTCCCACTGTTGTTGTTCCGCGTTTTACTGCTTCTCGTGCGTACTCCACTTGAAACAATCGTCCATCGGGGGAAAAGACGGTAATCGCTCGATCATATGCCATATTTGATGGTTGCATTTTTTATTTCACCTCATATTTTCTTCTGTTTTTCTCTGTTATCTCTCTCAATTTTAACCATGAATGCACTTTTGATGTATATAGTTTGTGTTCACGTTTCTTCTCCAGAGAAATACGATAAGAATGACGATAAGTTAGACTCCTCTTTTTGTTCCCCAAATGATTTTATGCAGTTGCAGTGCCAGTCGCACCGGTACTCCATCGTTGAGAATCCATGACGCAAGCTTCTTTGGGTTCGTACCCCAAACAGGTTGGAAAAACACGGTGCATGGTGGGTTGTATTTTTTGAGAATTTTTTTCGCGTAATCGTAATCTTCTTTGTTTTTAATGATGAATTTAAGTTGGTCCTTTTTTGAAAGATATGATATATTTTTCATGTTCATTTGCTCATACGAACCTGACGAGGGGCATTTGATGTCCAGAGAGATCATTAAGGATTTTTTTCCCACAAACTTCTTGATGCTGATGCTTCCGTTTGTTTCAAGACATATCTTGTAATTTTTTTGAAGGAGCCACTCTATAAGTTTCGGTGCGTCTTTTTGCAGCAGTGGTTCCCCGCCCGTGAGACAAACATAGGTGCAAGCAAATTTCTTAATCTCATCGAGAATCTCTTGTATACTCATCTCGGTTCCTTGTTCGTAGGCATACGTGGTATCGCAGAAGGAACAACGTAAGTTACAGCCGGTGAGTCTCAGAAAAATACTGGGTACACCAACCAATGTGCCTTCTCCTTGTATTGAGTAAAATATTTCATTTACTTTCATTTGTGTGATGTATTTGGAACGTCAATTAAAATCTTTGCTCGGTAGAAAAAGGAAAACACAGCAGATAGAATGGATGTAAAAATATTTATAGGGGAAGTAATATTACGGGTAAGCCGTTCCAATGTTACTTGATATAGTGTATAGTATAAATAATGAGTGGAACTGTGGCCCGTCCTTGGGCCTGTAGCTCAGCTAGGTAGAGCATCTGGCTTTTAACCAGGTGGCCAAGGGTTCGAATCCCTTCAGGCCCGCCTTTCCTCAAAAGGAACGCAGGAGGAATGTAGTATCGCAGCCCCGCCAAAAAAATATTACGACATCTTAGGACATAAGCTTGTTCCGGAACATACTATTTTATCTGAGAAAGAGAAAAAGGAGTTGTTAAAGGAATACGATATCAGACCTGATCAACTGCCACGTATTCTTGCAAATGATCCAGCAGTGATTTCCGCGGGAGCCAAACCTGGACAGATTGTGAAGATCATCCGGAAAAGCCCTACCGCGAAATATGCGACCGCGTATCGGTTAGTTGTTGAGAGTGATACCTCTGAGAGTTTTGTCTTCGCTGAGCCATCTGAAGAGGTCAGCACGGCAAGTGAAGAGATATAGAAAGGGGAATATGAGGAGTACTTATGAGAGAACTTGTTGATGCGTTTTATCGAGAACGAAGTATTGTCAACCATCAGATCGCCTCCTACGATGATTTTTTACGACATCGTCTGCAGCGGATTGTCGATGGCACGATCATTGGTCAGGAAGAAGAAGGGATGAAAAGAGGGTATATCTACCCGGAGATTGAAGGATATAAGATTAAGTTCGGGAAGATCAAAATTGGTCTTCCACAGGTAAAAGAAGCGGATGGGACCGAGCGGCCTTTGACACCGATGGAAGCGCGGCTACGAGATCTGACGTATGAGGCGCCGCTTGAGCTTGAGTTCATTCCTGTGAAAAATGAGGTGGAGTACGAGCCTGAGACGGTTCGCGTTGGTGAACTGCCCATCATGGTGAAGTCTCTGCGATGTAACATCTCCCAAAAAGTTTTAGAAGAAAAATTGGATCGGCCTTTCTCTGATGAGGATTATCAAAAAGAGCTTCAGCAGCTGCAGGAAGACCCGTTGGATCCTGGTGGGTATTTCATTAGCAACGGGACAGAACGAGTGTTAATCACGGTTGAGGATCTAGCTCCAAACAGGGTTCTTGTTGAGCGGTCAAGCAGATATGGTACCGATGTTGAAGTTGCTAAGGTTTTTTCCCAACGGGAAGGATATCGTGCGTTAACCGTGGTGGAAAAACGGAAGGATGGCATGCTCATGGTGAGCTTGCCGACAACGTATGGTCAGATCCCGCTTATTGTCTTATTGCGTGCTCTGGGGATGGAGAACGATAAAGAAATCGTTGATGTCATCTGTGTTGATCCGAAGATGGAGCCGTATGTGCTTGCGAACATCGAGGAATGCGCGAAGGAATATAGTATCGCAACAAAGGAAGAAGCAGTTGCGTATCTTGGGAAGAAGTTCGCTGGTGGGCAGGCAAAAGAGTACCGTGTGAAACGTGTTGAAACCATCATGGATCGGCATCTTCTGGCTCATCTTGGGAATGACCCTGATGATCGTTTAAAAAAGGCTATTTTCGTGGCTCGCATGGGGATGGCTGTGTTAGAACTCGCCCTCGGGAAACGAGAGCAGGATGACAAAGACCATTACGCAAACAAGCGTTTGAAGCTTGCGGGGGATCTCATGGAGGATCTCTTCCGAGTCGCGTTTACCGCCTTGTGTAAGGATCTAAAATATCAGATTGAACGCATTCATGCCAAAGGAAAAGAAATCAAGATCGCGTCATCGCTACGTTCCGATGTTCTCAGTCAACGTATTCATCACGCGCTTGCAACAGGGAACTGGGTTGGTGGACGAGCAGGAGTCTCACAGCTTCTTGATCGAACCAGCAATTTAGCGGTTCTGAGTCACTTACGACGAGTTACGTCACCGTTGACGAGGTCACAACCACATTTCGAAGCACGAGATTTGCATTCAACCCAATGGGGACGACTTTGCCCGAATGAAACGCCAGAAGGACCGAACTGTGGTCTGGTCAAGAACCTTGCACTTACTGTCGAAATCTCAGAAGGTTTTGGAGAAAAAGAAGTGGAAACAGTCCTGCGAGAACTTGGGATTAAGGAACTGACGAAACACGTCACGGGTGCCCGTGTTTATCTGAACGGGGACCTTATCGGGATGCATCCGAACGGTGCAGATCTTGTCAAGAAATTGCGAGAACGACGACGAAAGGGAATGCTTAGTACCGAAATCAATGTTACCTATGATATTGAAGGAAACGATGTGATTGTGAACTGTGATTGTGGACGGTTACGACGACCGCTGCTTGTTGCTGAAAATGGTAAACTCTTGGTAAATCAAAAAAACCTTGCTGAACTTAAAGAAGGAAAGAAGAATTGGTCTAATCTTATCAATGAGGGGGCTGTCGAATACATAGATGCTGAAGAAGAAGAAAACGCACTCATTGCGTTACGAGAAGAAAATCTGACCCCAGATCATACCCATATGGAGCTTGACCCGATGTGTATTCTCGGGATCGGTGCATCCCTTGTTCCCTATCCGGAGCATAACTCGTCTCCAAGAATTACGATGGGCGCAGGAATGGGAAAACAATCGCTCGGGTTCGGTGCGTCAAACTACCGTATACGACCGGACACACGGAGTCATCTGCTTCACTATCCACAGATGCCGTTAGTGCAGACACATCCGATTCATTATATTCGATTTAGAGAACGACCTGCTGGGCAGAACTATATTGTCGCGGTTGCCTCGTTTCAGGGATATAACATGGAAGATGCCTTGATCATGAGCAAGTCATCGATCGAACGAGGACTCGGTCGGAGTACATTCATCCGAACATATAGCAGTGAAGAGAAGCGATATCCTGGTGGTCAAGAGGATCATTTTGAAATCCCAAATCCGGATTGTCGAGGCGTTCGCACTGAAGACGCGTATAACAATCTGGGTGAAGACGGGTTGATTTCTCCAGAATGTGGCGCAAACGGCGGAGACGTTTTGATTGGGAAAACATCACCACCGCGTTTCCTTGAAGAACCGACTGATTTTCTTACGCCTCAGAAACGAAGAGAGACCTCGGTTACGGTTCAACATGGGGAAGGCGGTGTTGTTGATAAAGTCATGTTGTCTGAGTCTGTCAATGGGTCACGAATGGTGAAGATAAAAGTCAGAGAACAACGAATCCCTGAACTCGGGGATAAGTTCGCATCAAAACATGGTCAGAAAGGAGTGATTGGATATGTGGTATCTGCAGAAAACATGCCGTTCACCCAAGACGGCATGACACCTGATTTAATCATTAACCCACATGCTATCCCATCAAGAATGACGGTTGCGCATGTGCTTGAGATGATCGGTGGGAAAGTCGGATCACTTGAGGGGCGAATCGTTGATGGAACAGCTTTTAGCGGGGAAGACGAAGATCAACTCCGAACGGCTTTAGTGAAAAATGGGTTTAACCACGCGGGAAAAGAAATCTTCTATGATGGACTCACCGGACGACCATTGGAATGTGATATTTTTGTTGGATGTATCTATTATCAGAAGCTTCATCATATGGTCGCTGGTAAGATTCATGCCAGATCACGAGGACCCGTGCAGATCCTCACAAGACAACCAACGGAGGGACGAGCCAGGGAAGGGGGTCTACGGTTTGGAGAAATGGAACGCGACTGTCTCATTGGCCATGGTGCCTCCATGGTCATTAAAGATCGATTACTTGATGAATCAGATATCACGATGAAGTATGTCTGTAACACGTGTGGTCATATCGCGATGATTGATCGTCATGGGCGGTTACATTGTCCAATCTGTGGTGATAAAGCAGATATCCACCCAGTGGAGATGAGCTACGCGTTCAAGCTACTTATTGATGAGTTGAAATCTCTTGTGGTTGTACCACGTATTAAACTGGAGTCGTTGGTGTAGGGGGTAAAAGAAATGGCAGGACGAAATATCACAAAAAAGATTGGGGCGTTGAAGTTTTCAGTGCTTTCGCCAACTGAGATTCGTAAGATGAGCGCTACAAAGGTTATTACTGCGGATACCTACGATGATGACGGGTTCCCTATCACCATGGGGCTGATGGATCAGCGTCTTAGCGTCATTGAACCTGGGCTGCGTTGCAAGACGTGCGGATTGAAAGTCGGCAAGGACAAATGTCCAGGGCATTTTGGGCATATTGATCTTGCGATGCCGGTGATTCATGTCGGATTTGTAAAGACGATCAGGAATTCTTTACGGGCGACCTGTCGGAAATGCGGACGAATCCTTCTCTCCGATAAAGAGTTGGAGGAGTACCGGAAAACTATCATAAAAAACAGCTCAGAGGGACGCGATAACGCATACATGTTCAAGATGATTATCAGCAGCGCGACGAAAACAGATGCATGTCCACGGTGCGGGGCTATTAGTGGGAAAATCGACCTGGATAAACCCACGTCGTTTCGGGAGAACGGAAAGAAACTCACACCAACAGAGATTCGAGAGTGGCTCGAGAAAATCCCTGATGAAGACCTTCCTTTATTAGATATTAATGTACATTCAGCGCGACCAGAATGGATGGTCCTGACCGTTTTACCGGTACCGCCGGTCACGGTACGACCGTCCGTTACCCTGGAGACTGGTGAACGATCAGAAGATGATCTGACCCATAAGCTTGTTGATGTCATCAGGATTAACCAGCGGTTACAGGAAAACCGGGACGCTGGAGCGCCTCAATTAATCGTCGAGGATCTCTGGGAGCTCTTACAGTACCATGTGACAACTTATCTGGATAATCAAACCTCTGGTATTCCGCCAGCGCGACATAGGTCCGGCAGACCACTGAAAACCCTTGCCCAACGATTGAAAGGAAAAGAAGGCAGATTCAGAAGTAATCTTTCAGGGAAACGAGTGAACTTCTCCGCGCGTACGGTTATTTCACCGGATCCCAATCTGAGCATTAATGAAATTGGTGTACCTGCAGAGATCGCCAGAGAACTCACCATACCTGTTCGAGTCACCACCCAGAACCTTGAATGGTGTAAGAACCTCATTAAACAAACAGCTCAAGGGGAAAAGCCTGGTGACAACTACCGACCTCATGTGAACTACGTGAAACGATACCGTGAGGGTGTAGAGCAGCGTATGAAAGTCACAGAGAAAAACTCGGATGATATCTCTGAGAAACTTGAGCTTGGGTTTATCATCGAACGACAGCTCATGGATGGAGATATCGCGTTGTTCAATCGTCAGCCGTCCTTGCATCGGATGTCGATGATGGCACATCGAGTTAAGGTCATGCCTAATCGGTCATTCCGATTCAACCTTTCTGTCTGTCCCCCGTATAACGCTGATTTTGATGGTGATGAAATGAACCTTCATGTCTTGCAGGGTGAAGAGGCAAAAGCAGAAGCAGAGATTCTCATGAAAGTACAGGAGAACCTGATGTCACCTCGATTTGGTGGTATCATCATCGGTGGGCTGCATGATCATATTTCAGGCTGTTTCCTTCTTACCTATCAGGATAAGACGTTTTCAAAAGAGAAAACCTCTGAGATATTGGCAACGTTCAAGTATAAGGGGAAGTTCCCTGAGATCCATGAGGAAAACGGTGAGAGTGTTGTCTACGGAAAAGATATCTTCAGCGTGTTACTCCCCAAGAACTTAAACATCGAGTATAAAGCAAAAGCATGTTTCCACTGTGAAGTCTGTAAAGCTGCTGAGTGCCCAAATGGTGCGTACGTGATCGTGAAAAACGGTAAACTGAAACAAGGAATCGTTGACGAAAACAGCATTGGGGCATTCAAAGGCAGGATTGTTGAACGGATCATCAGAGACCATGGGACGACCGCAGGAAGAATGTTCATTGATGACGTCACGAGACTAGGGATCGCAGTGGTGACTGTTATCGGGTTTACCACGAGTATCGATGATGAGGATATCCCAACGGAGGCAAAGCGACAGATTGAGGAAGGGTTGCAGAAAGCACAAAACAAGATCAATACTTTAGTCGCTGCATATGAACATGGGGAGCTTGAATCCCTCCCGGGTCGAAGCCTGGAAGAAACCTTAGAAATGGAGATCATGCGAGTCACTGGTCGAGCAAGAGACATGGCTGGTGAAATCGCGAGTAAATACCTTGGATTGAACAACAGCGCTGTCATCATGGCAAAATCAGGCGCCAGGGGATCCATGCTGAACCTGTCTCAGATGTGTGGGTGTGTCGGGCAACAAGCAGTCCGAGGAGAACGAATCTCCCGGGGATACAAGTACCGGACTTTGCCGCATTTCAAAAAAGGAGACCTAGGAGCAAGTGCAAAAGGATTCGTTGCTAATAGTTACAAGAGTGGGCTTAACCCCACTGAATATTTCTTCCATTCGATGGGAGGCCGAGAGGGTCTTGTTGATACCGCTGTTCGTACCTCCAGGTCAGGCTATATGCAGCGTCGTCTCGTCAACGCATTAGAAGACCTCAAAGTAGAAAGCGACGGGACTGTAAGACACACAGGTGGAGAAATCATCCAATTCAGATATGGTGAAGATGGAGTTGACCCTACACGAAGCACCGCAGGAAAAGCAGTGGATCTTGATCGGATCATTTATGATGTGAAACAGGAGGAATAATCACATGGCAAAACCAGTTCCTAAGAAGAATCGCACACAAAAAAAAGTGGAAAAGAAAAAGCCTGTGAAATTGGCTAAGCCAAAAATCATCCCTGTGAAAACAAAGAAACAAGTCGTGAAAACAATCGCAAAGAGCAAGGCCCTAAAACCTACGAAAAAATTACAAAAAGTTGAGACCGCTCTCGAGAAGAAAAAACCAGTAGAAAAGAAAACGAAAAAAGTAACGACAGCGTCTGAGAAAAAAATTGAGAAGAAAAAAGAGCCGGAGCGAACGTTCCTTCCCCCGCCAATAAAAACAGTAGAAGAACCAAAAGAATACAAGATGATACGAGCAGAAATAAACAAACTGCGGAAAAACCATTTTCTGCCTATTTCTATTATCGATGGTATTGTCGAGCGTGCTGCACGGGATAAAAAACTAGAGGCTAAATTGAAATACATTGTTGAAAAATCACTTGAAGAATACGCGAAAAATCTGATTGACCCGACTGAAGCATGTGGCATAATTGGTGCGCAGAGCATCGGGGAGCCTGGCACACAGATGACCATGAGAACGTTCCACTACGCTGGTGTCGCAGAAATTAACGTTACCCTTGGGCTACCACGATTAATTGAGATAGTGGATGCCAGGTCCTCTCCATCAACTCCCATGATGAACATTTATCTTCGAGATGAGTATCGGGTGAACCCGGATTTAGCAAAAGAGATCGCTAATAAGATAGAGATAACCCGGCTAACTGATGTTGCTGATATTGAAATGGACCTCGTGAACATCACTATATCCATTAAACCAAATAAGAAAACCATGGAGAAAAAAGGAATCGCCATCAATGAACTGTTAGGGCGGGTGCAGTCGGTCCGGAAGCTTTCTGCGAAAATCGAAAAAGAAACCGTGAAAGTGACGTTGGATGAGCCTGGTTATAAGATACTTCAGAATACAAACGAGACGCTCAAGAACCTGAAAATCAAGGGAATCGACGGGATCAAACGAGTCATCATCCGAAAGGAGCCGAATGAAGGGTATGTTATCTACAGCGAAGGCAGTAATCTCAAAGAAGTCTTAGATATCGAAGGCGTTGACCCCTACCGGACAACAACGAATGATATCCATGCGATTGCCAGGGAACTAGGGATTGAAGCAGCGCGAAACATGATCATCCATGAAGCAAATGCTACCTTGTCAGAACAGGGGTTGAATGTTGATATGAGACATATCATGCTTGTTGCTGATGTGATGACTGCTGATGGGACCGTCCGGGCGATTGGCCGACATGGTGTCAGTGGTGAGAAAAGCTCAGTTCTTTCACGAGCAGCGTTTGAAATCACGGTGAATCATCTCCTGCTGGCGAGTCAGCGGGGGGAATCAGATGAGCTCAATGGTGTCGCAGAGAACATTATCGTTGGGCAGCCAGTGAACCTTGGTACTGGTGCGATTGAACTTGTTATGAACACAAGAAAACCAAAACAGAAGGGAAAATAGATGGTAGACGTAAATAAAGTATTAAAAGACGTTTCAAAGAAAGGAAAGATCATTATCGGGGAAAAACAGACGAAAGCAGCGATCCAGAAGGGTACGGCAAAACTCGTGGTAATGGCAAATAACTGCCCGTACGCCAAAGCTATTACCGCCCTTGTTACGGAAAACAAGGTGCCAATATACAATTATACCTCCAATGGTGTTGAGCTTGGGTATACCTGCGGAAAGAGCTTTGCGGTTTCCTCCTTTGCAGTGCTTGATGAAGGGGGATCAAACATCCTGCAGCTCGTGAAGAAAAGGAAATAACCAGAATGGCAGAGATAACCCTTTCAAACGAGACCGTTCAGTATATCAACCTTGCATCCATGCATACCGGGGCAAGCATCAGAGACTGTGTCGTTGAGGATGACCGTGTGGTGTTTGTCGTTGAGAAAGGACAACTCGGGATCGCTATCGGAAGCAAAGCGAAGAATCTGGAGAAACTCCGGTCTCTTTTCAAGAAAAGCGTGAAGTTCGTTGAATTTGATGAGGATAAAGCCAGGTTTGTACAAAATCTCTGCAAACCCTATGAAGTGACCAAGGTCAGCCTTGAAGGAAACGATGATGCAAGTGTGGTACGAATAGAAGTGAACCCCGGGGATAAGTCAAAATTGATTGGGAAAGGCGGACGAAACATCAATATGATCCGGAAGATGGCACAACGTCATCATCCGATAAAGGATGTTCAAATCGTTTAGGATATCTCTCCTGTAGGTAATACTTTTAAAGGGTGTTGTATTCCAGGTTGGTAGGGGGTACAGTGTGCGCATACGAGCTCATCCCATTATTGATTTTAAGAAACGAGCGGAGCTTCCGTTTTACTTTCAAAAAAAGAAGTTAGTAGGCGAAGATGGTGACACGATCGCCTCTGCGTTGCATGCGACAGGGGTGAGAACATTGACAACGAGTCTTAAGTATGAGAGTCCTCGAGGGTTTTTTTGTGGGATTGGGAAATGTTCCTCGTGTCTGATGAGGGTGAATGGTGTTCCGAATGTGCGGACTTGTATCGCGCCTTTGAAAGAAGGAATCCTTGTTGAGATGCAGGAGAAACTCGCTGAGTTACCAGACGCCGAGTTCTTTGGAGAACCCAAAAAAACTATCGATGTTGATGTGCTGATTGTCGGTGCTGGTCCTGCTGGCTTGTGTGCAGCAATCGAGAGTGCGACGCAGGGAGCCTCAGTGTTGATTGTTGATGAAAACCAATGTGTCGGGGGACAGTTGGTTAAACAGACCCATAAGTTCTTTGGTTCCAAACAAGAACATGCAGGGACCCGGGGTATTGATATCGCAAAAGAACTGGAAAACGACCTGCGGAGACTGGAGTGCGAAGGGAAAATCCAGGTTATGACCGATGCGACCGTTATTGGATGTTATGAGAATGACAAAAAGCATCGGTTTGGGGTGGTGGAACGCCATGAATACAAAAGTAGATTGTACGATGTTCGATGTGACGCAGTGATCCTGGCTTGTGGTGCTATGGAGAACATGCTGTTGTTCCCCGGTAACGACCTGCCCGGGGTGTACGGAGCTGGTGCTGTTCAGACACTTATGAATGTCTATGGAGTAAAACCAGGTGAGCGTGTCCTCATGGTTGGCGCAGGGAACGTCGGCTTGATTGTCTCATATCAATTATTACAGGCTGGGATTGCAGTCGACCGGGTCGTTGAGGCAGCCCCCTTTATAGGTGGGTATAATGTTCATGCGGCGAAACTCCGACGATGCGGTGTGCTGATACAAACATCTCATTCTATCAAAGAAGTTTGCGGTGAGAAGAAAGTGGAAGGCGCGGTTGTCGTACGACTTGATGAGAATTGGAAACCAATCAAAGACTCGGAGGAATATATCAAATGTGATACGATTTGTCTTGCGGTTGGTTTGACTCCTTCGACTCGATTGCTTTCTCAGATTGGTGTTAATCTTGAGTTTATTCCTGAGGCAGGTGGGTACGTCGCTCCTCATGACGGGGCGATGCAGACGTCGGTCAAAGGCGTGTATGTGGCAGGGGATGCCTCTGGTATCGAGGAGGCATCAACCGCGATGATCGAAGGGAAAATCGCTGGTCTTGCCTCAGCCATCCTGTTAGGTCGTTCCAAGAATAAGAAACTCTTAGCACAGTATCGTGAGGAACTCGCGCAGCTTCGAGCAGGGCCTTTTGGGGAAAAACCACGGATCGCGAAAGAAAAAATAGCAAAACTAGCGGAGGCACATCATGCGTGAGTATGAGAAAACCGGCATACTCTCGACGAAAGAGTTGCAGGTTCCCTCAAAGAAGCAGCTTGAGAAAGGGGTCGCAATCCTTGAGTGTGTTCAGGAGATCCCTTGTAACCCCTGCGTGGATTCCTGTCCGGTTCATGCGATCTCTATGAAAGATATCAACGCGCCACCGGTGAATGATTTTGAGAAGTGTATTGGGTGTACGAAATGTGTTGGCGTGTGTCCTGGCTTAGCGATTTTTGTGGTAAAAGTCAAAGACGATAAAGCATGGGTAACGTTACCGTATGAATTTATTACCGTGCCTAAGGTAGGAGATAGTGTACAAGCGTTGGATAGGACAGGTACGGTACGAAGTAAAGCGTTAGTTAAAAAAATAGTGAAGCATGGGAAGACCATGGTTGTTACTATTGAGGTCGAGAGCAGTTTAGCTATGGATATCAGGAACATAAGGGTCTGATGTATGAAGCGAAGTATTGTCTGTCGATGTGAAGATATCAGCGAAGAAGATGTGATTCAAGCAATTGAGGAAGGGTACACAGATATCGAGGAGCTTCGCAAGAAACTTCGGATCGGTATGGGGCCTTGTCAGGGTCGTGTCTGTATTCAGCTGGTGGCACGAATCCTTGAGAGGAAAACCGGAAAGAAGATATCAGAGATTCATCTTCCGACAGTGCGGCCTCCGTTGGTTCCTGTATCTCTCGGAACACTGGCAAGTGAGAACGATGAAAAGTAAGGCGGATGTCGTCATCATTGGCGGTGGAGTGAACGGTTGTTCTCTTGCGTACCGTCTCGCAAAAAAAGGGTTGGATGTCGTCGTTGTTGAGAAAAAATATCTTTCATCTGGTGCGACTGGTGCGTGTGGTGCTGGGATTCGGCAGCAGTGGTCCACACGGGAGAATACGCAACTTGCGATTCAAAGTGTCAAGATCTTTGAACAGTTAAGTTCTGAGCTTGGTCAGGATATTGAGTTCCGTCAAGGCGGGTATCTGATTGCGGTTCATGATGAAAAAGAGATGAAGCAATCAGAAAAGAATGTCGCGATGCAGCGATCCCTTGGCTTAAAAGTCGATATCTTGAAACCAGAGGAAATAACCGGTGTTGTACCCATCCTCGATGTCAAGGGCATGAGGGCGATTGGTGCGACGTTCTGTCCGACCGATGGTCATGCCAACCCGTTTCGTACCACGTTTGCGTATGCTGATGCTGCACGAAAACATGGTGCTGAAATCAACACCCATACCACAGTTATTGATGTAAAAACAGCAAAGAAAGCAATTCATGCAGTGGTGACGGATCAGGGGACCATACAGACAAACGTGGTCGTAAACGTTGCAGGGATTGATTCTAAAACAATAGCAGAGATGGTAAAGGTAAAACTGCCTCTTACCCCGTTCCGTAAGGAGATACTGGCAACAGAGCGGTTACAGCCGTTGTTTGAAGCCATGGTGATTTCCTTTAAAGACGGGATTTATTTTAGTCAGCAGAAAGAAGGACAGATCGTTGGTGGCATTCCCATCCCTGAGGAGAAAGGAGGGTATAAGACGATGCCAACGCTTGCGTTTCTTTCGCATATGGCACAAACATTGACGAGGTATGCTCCGGTGTTAAAACATGTGAATGTGTTGCGGCATTGGACCGGGTTCTACGATATGACTCCTGACGCGAGGCCTATCCTTGGTGAGGTAAAAGGGGTGAAAGGCTTCATCCAGTGTAGTGGGTTTAGTGGCCATGGATTTATGATATCACCGATGGTATCATTCCTCTTAACCGAGCTGATCGCTGAACAAAAGACTTCTGAGGTCCTTGAAAGTCTTAGCCTTGAACGATTCAAAGGAAAGAACATCGAAAAAGAACTCTCCGTCGTTGGCTAAGTAGGAACCATAATAAATATTGGTTTGGTATCGTGTCGTTGTCTATGGATTATAAAGCAATTGGTTTTAAGGCTGGCCTAGAGATTCATCAGCAGCTTGATACCCATAAGTTGTTTTGTTCGTGTCAATCCAGGATTACAGAGAATGCTGAGTATACATTTGAAAGACTGCTTCGACCAACGCAAAGTGAACTTGGTGATGTTGACCGGGCTGCACTTGAGGAAGCAGCGCGGAAGAGACGGTTCTTGTATACCGCCTCAGGGACATCAACGTGTCTGGTGGAGGCAGATGAGGAGCCACCGCATGCTGCAAACAAAGAAGCAGTCGATATCTGTTTAATCATGGCAATGCTTCTTGGTGCAAAACCGGTGGATGAAATACAGTTCATGAGGAAAATCGTCATTGACGGATCCAACACCACCGGGTTTCAGCGAACCGCCTTGGTTGCTATGGGCGGATCTCTCAAGAACGTGCGGATTTCCAGCCTTGCCTTAGAGGAGGATGCTGCTCGAAAGCTCACCGAGAAAGAGAAACTAGTAAACTACGGTCTTGACCGCCTGGGGATACCACTTATTGAGATCACCACCGAGGCAGATATCACCTCTCCGGAGCATGCACGGGAGGTAGCTGAACAGCTTGGGGTGTTGCTGCAGGCGACAAAAAAGGTGAAACGAGGGTTGGGGACGATACGACAGGATCTGAATATTTCTATCGCGAGCGGAGCACGTATCGAGGTCAAAGGGATACAATCGCTGAGTTCTATTTCAAAGGTTGCGGAAAATGAAGCGCTCCGACAGAAGGGTGTTCTAGAAATCGCAGAAACATTGAGGAGTCGAGCCAAGAAAAGTGATCTGACGTATATTCATAGTATTGACTTGTCCGCTGTGTTTATAAATTCAAAATCGAAACTGATTCAGAATCAGCTACAAAACAAGGGACTTGTCAAGGGAATCCGTCTTGCTGGATATCATGGGTTGCTTAAATTGGAGCGGACACGTATCGGGAAAGATCTTGCGGTCTACGCAGGGCTTGCCTCAGGTATCGGCGGTATTATTCATAGCGATGAGATGCCAGGGTATGGCTTTTCAGAACAAGAGATACAAGAGGTGAGTAAGCGCATACAGCTGGGTAGCCAGGATGCGTTTGTCCTCGCGCTGGGCAATGAAACCATGGTTGATGCTGCCTTAAATGCTGTTTTGCGAAGGGCAATGATGTTTTTTGATGGAGTCCCAGAAGAGGTCCGCAGAAGCCTTCCGGATAATACGACTGAGTACATGCGACCGTTACCAGGCGCCGCACGCATGTATCCAGAGACAGATGTGCCTCCCGTGCGAATAACAATAGAACGATTACAACGGATACAACTCCCAGAGAAACCTGAGGAGAAACGAAAGCGACTTACCATGCAGTACAGCCTGAATGAGGAGCAAATCAATCAGTTACTTTCCAGTGGTTATGAAGATGATTTTGAAAAGTTGGTAAGGCAATTTCCAGACCTGGAGAGTGTAATTCTTCGTACCTATCTGAATACGTTCTCAGAGCTTGAAAATGAAGGAATTCAAATAGAAATCGTCGATGAAAAAATGCTCATCGAGGTGTTTTCTGCTTTACGAAAAGGATGGTATGCTAAAGAAGCGGTCCCTCCTCTCTTGAAATATCTTGTGAAGCATCCCAATTCATCTGTGGAGGATGCGATTCAAGGGTGTGGATTCCAACCCACAGGGGAAGAGGAGATTGTACAGGTTGTACGGAGAATCGTTGCAGAGCGAAAAGACTTTGTCAAAGAACGAGGGACTAGCGCGCTTGGTCCACTCATGGGTCTGGTGATGAAAGAGCTGCGAGGAAAGGCTGACGGCAAGCTGATCAGTAAAACCCTTCATGAGGAGATTTTTAAGGTTATTTCGTCGGCCACTCCAACCAACTAACGTTTCCGTTCTCTAGAAGGTTCTTGATATGGTCTTGTTCTGGGGTACGAATTGTTTTTCTTGTTTTAAACCAGACAAAGAGGATTTTATCTTCTTCAAATTGAATTCCATCGATGGGGTCTCCAAGATACCGGAAATTTTCAGGGTTATAGGGGTACTGTTTCATGAACGTTTGATATTGTTGTGAGGTGAGTTTTCCTATTCTTTGATGTAACGGGGTAATTGCTGTTCGATAGGAGAGTGCCACTCCTGCGATGACTCCGATTACAATACCGATAAAAAATACCCATACCGTCATTAGTGGATCCATGGTTTCTTCCTCACGTAAAAGGGATACACGAAGAGGTTGAATACGTTTTCTCATCAGATTTTTTTAGAAGGGGTTACTCGTTTTTTGAAGAGGAATTTCAGGTTTTTTATACCGTCTTTGAAGCTTTCGAGTTTCACCTGGCCTTCTCGTGGGTAGAGGGTTGATGGTATCTCTTTTGTCTTGATGTGCTTATTGGTAAACATTTCTATCTTTATTTCTTCAGAGAACGGCATCCCGTTGTTGAATGTTTCTAATGGTTGTATTTTGGAGAGTGCGTCTCGTTTGAAGATCCACATGCCGGACTGCGAGTCTCGGATGTTAACTAAGAAGAGGACTTGAAGGGTCCAGGCTAAGGTCAGGTTCCCGAATCTGTGTTTCAGAGACATCGAGCCGTGCTTGAGTCCTGCAAAGCGATCCGTGGTGATGAAATCAAGGTGTGAATCAAGGAGTAGTTGGATATATTCATGGATGCTATTAAACGGGTAGGTCGCATCAGCATCTCCGGTGACGATGATGTCACCGGTTGCATGTGCAAGCCCGGTTTTATAGGCCCGGCCGTATCCTTTTCGTTTCTCAAGGATAACATGAGCTCCTTTACTTGATGCGATTTCCCTGGTTTTATCCTTGGAATCACCATCGACAATGAGGATTTCAAGATCCCATGTATGTTTCGTAAAATAGTCCAGGTTCACCGCGTCAACGGTTTTACCAATGCCGCGTTCCTCGTTGACCGCGGGGATAACGATACTGATCTTCAGATTTACTCACTCCAGGAAAGAGTATAAAAACAAGGGGGTTAAAAGGGTTTTGAAAAAAAAGATAAAAAAAAGAGATAAAAAAGGGGTAAAACCCCTTTATGTTTGTGTTTAGTTCCGTCTGCGTCTGAGGAGCAGGAATGCTACTCCAATTGCTGCGACTAGTGTCAGGAGTTCAAATCCGGGAATTCCGCCACCTTTCAGGACAGTCACTGTTGATGATACCGATCCAAATCCTGGGAATGTCGCAGATACTGGATAGCTGCCTTCAGTTGTTGGTGCAGTCATTGTAACTGTTCCGCCAGCACCAGTGGTGTAGGTCTTTCCTTCAAAGGTGACGGTTGCACCAATGACTGGGCCACCTGCATCGTCAGCAATGGTCAAGCTGAATGTCTGTCCAGCTTTTACTTCGCCAGAGATGGCGATGATAAGTTTCGGAACGTTCAAGACCATAATAGTGCCCGAAACGCTGGTGTATCCATCGGCGGTTGCCGTGATTGGATAGGTCAACGAGGTTGACACTGAGGGAGCAGTGATGGTTGCGACACCGGTTGTAGTCGGCCAGGTTTGTCCATTGAAGGTGAACGTAACAGTACCGGTGATGAGTACTCCGTTGGATTTTGCTTCAATCGTGAAGGTCTTTCCTTCGTCAACTGATGGATCATTACTGATCGTCATCTGCTTTCGAGCTTGTGCGACGATGACGAATTCGTTATCAGGATCGGTTTCGTTTTCAATGTAGATCGTGACGTTACCGCTGGCATCTGCAGTGATTGAGAACTCTACTTTACCATCTGCACCAGTGAATTGGTCAGTGGGCAATTTAGCGAGAATTGATTCATTAAGCGGTATACCGTGGTCGAGTCCTACTCGAACGTCTTCCAACGGGGTTCCGGTTGCTGGATGTGTGACCGTAATCGTTACTAAGGTTGGTTCACCATTGAAGATGGTTGCAGGGCTTGGTGTTGCTGTCGCGGTTGTCACCCGGAGTA
This sequence comes from Methanobacteriota archaeon, assembly GCA_026394435.1. GTDB lineage: Archaea > Thermoplasmatota > E2 > DHVEG-1 > DHVEG-1 > SM1-50. The sequence continues at coordinate 31,681 of JAPKYG010000037.1, forward strand.
ATCCATTAGCATGTCTTTCTGCGCCCCCATCTGGTATAAAGTCAAAGGTGACGTTTCCAAGTTCTATTGCGTTTACCTCATCAAGGGTACCAACTCCGTTTTCTATCGCGATTTGAGTGGATTGTCCTAAATCCGATGCTTCCGGAATACCGCTCATGTTATTGAGTGTTAATGTACCGTTTCCTGCTGGTGTAAGCTGGAAGGTCATGTTGACCGCTTCATCAATTATCCATGCGAGTATAGATGGTGAAGAGGTAACGGTGTAGTTGGTAATGATAAGTGTCGCGTTATTCCCTTCGCTGTCATGGGTTGCATTGTAGGCATAGAGGTAATATGTTCCTCCAGAGAGAATGATTTCTTCCGCTGTGATGGAATAGTCGGTGGTTTTAGACCATGCGTCATCACCGGTAACGAGCTCTCCGGTCGCGTTATACAGGGCAACAGTTAAACCAGTATCATCAGGATGTCCACCACCAACAAGGTTGACCATGATATCATATTCAATGGCGTCACCAGCATATGCAGTGGTTGGTGTGACATTGACCATAATGTTGTGGTTTCGTTCCATGATGACTTTGGTGTATCCCCAGAATTGCCTACTTTGTTTGTACCAGCCGTAGAGTTAAATTCAAGAGGGACATCTTCCCACATGAGGTAGACATTGGCGTTTTTCACAGGAGCACCATCCATATCTGTGACGGTGACGGTGAGGTTGTAATCCGCTCCAACGGTGAACATATCAACTGTAGATGTGACATATGTTCCGTTGACGATTTCAATAGTTTCCGTTGCAGTTCCATTCTCATCTCCAGGCCAGTCGATTGATAATGTAATTGTTCCACCAGGTTTCGTTGGTGTAACCGTAGCAGTCCATCTTCCTTCAGTACCAGAGTGAACTAGAGTGGTTGCATCGATTGGATATAAGATATCTCCTTCGATGGTAATATTATCCAACACTCCGTCTTCTTCATCAGCGTCGTCACCATAGTATGCATTTCTGAATTCATCAGTGATACTTCGACCGAAGATAT
>JAPKYG010000036.1 GCA_026394435.1 Methanobacteriota archaeon
AGGATAAAACCATGAAAATCGATTATCGATATGAGATGATTGCTGAGATCGTCTGGGACCGTTCATTAAAGGAGATAGCGGAGAAATTATTTAGGTGAGAGAAACAATGAAACAGGCGCTAGCTGAGAAAACCGAACCATCGCTCTTTCCATCGAAACGATGGTCGTTGTTTTCGTCAGGGAACTACCCGTATGTCTGTGCAAGGGTACGAGCGAAACGAGCGTTGCTACTCCCTCATGAAACATATACAAAACTCTTGATGATGGATATCCATGAAATCACTCGTTTTCTTGGAGAAAGTCAGTATAATAAGGAAATCACAGGACTTGGGTTAAGCTGCACAGGCTTTGAGCTAACTGAACTTGCGTTAAACAGGAACTTAGCAGAAGTATATCATCAGATCCTCAGCTTTTGTGATGGGGATTTATACAGTATGCTTTCCATCTATCTTCAACGGGAGGACATTTGGAATATTAAGGCTCTTCTTCGGGGGAAATCCTACAACGCAAAGCCAGATGAAATCATGAAAGCGGTACGATCTGCAGGCAAATATCCTGAAGAGTACTGGAAGGAAATTGTCCAAAAAAGTAAAACCGTTAGTGAAACCATTGATAATCTGAAAGGAAATGAATACTACGAAATAATAAGCGGATTAAAAGAAGAATGGGAGTTACATCCAGGAGAATGTGAAAATAAACTAGAGCAGGCATATTATTCCAACCTTATCAATTCAATACATTCTCGATCAGAACCAAACAGATTGTTTTTAGAGTTCATCCGCCGGGAAATCGACCTCCTCAATATCAAAACCCTATTCATGACAAAATTTGAACTTGTTGAACCAGCAAAGATTGAATTAATGATTCTTGCAGGGGGAGATATTCCTGAAAAAACCATGCAGATGTCAATCAGCGCAGCTGATTTCAAACAATTTCTTGAAGAGCTCCAGAAGCTTCCTGAATACCATACCATCCGTGATGTCGTAGGAACAATCGAACAAACTGGTTCCTTAAACCATGTGATTCGTGCCTTGGAAAAAGAACATCTCACACGGGCGACAAAATCATCGTATTTGCATCCCTTATCTATTTTACCGATACTTGATTATTTAATTCGAAAGAAAATTGAGGTTGAAAACCTACGCATCCTTGCTCGAGGGAAAGAAAAAGGTCTTCCTGAACAAGTGATCAGAGAAATGCTGGTGATGTAATGACAGGAATTACTGTAATAGGGAACCATGATTTCGTCCTGGGATTTAAACTTGCAGGGATTCATAATTCATTTATCGAAGAGAATGTCGAGTCGCGCTTGACAACCCTTCTTGCGGAAAAAGAAGTAGATATCCTTGTAGTGCATGATGAAGATTATAAAAAATTCTCTTCTGGTTTGAAGAAAAGGATTTTTGAGAGTGTAAAACCGATTGTGATCGCAGTCGGGAGTCTAGAAGAAGATGATTTACGAGCTCGGATAAAAAAGGTTATTGGAGTTGATTTGTATAAAAAATAAAAATGGTGAAGAAGCTATGACGACACATGCACAAGGTGAGATTCATCGGATCGCTGGTCCAGTGGTGACTGTTACCGGTATTAACCCTAGGATGTACGATGTGGTTTTAATCGGGGATCTCAAACTGATGGGTGAGGTTATTCAGTTAACCGGTGAGAAAAGTATTGTCCAGGTGTACGAAGATACCTCTGGTATTAAACCAGGGGAACCGGTTGTTGCCACTGGTGCACCATTACTGGTTGAACTTGGCCCCGGTCTATTGACAAGTATCTATGATGGTATCCAACGACCATTACCTATCCTCCGGGATAAGATGGGGGATTTTATCGCCCGAGGAATAATGGAACCTGGATTAAATCGAACGAAGAAATGGAAATTTGTCCCAACCGTAAAAAAAGGAGAGAACACCCAGGGTGGTAGCATTATTGGGACTGTACAAGAAACCCATGACATCGAACATCGTGTTCTGACCCCTCCAGACATTACTGGAACCATCCAAGACATTCACGAAGGAAGTTTCACTGTTGATGATATCATCGGCCATGTCAATGGAAAACCACTCATGCTGATGCAACGCTGGCCGGTGCGTATGCCACGTCCGTTTAAACAAAAACTTATGCCGGATATTCCTTTAATTACAGGACAACGGATTTTAGATGCATTATTTCCTATCGCTAAAGGCGGAACCGCATGTATCCCTGGGGGTTTTGGGACCGGTAAAACCGTCATGCAACATCAACTAGCGAAATGGAGTGATGCCGATATCGTTGTCTACATTGGTTGCGGAGACCGGGGAAATGAAATGACCGAGGTTCTTACCGAGTGTCCTGAATTAAAAAACCCAAAAACTGGTGCCCCGCTCATGGAACGAACAGTGCTTATTGCAAATACCAGTAACATGCCGGTAGCAGCGCGAGAAGCAAGCGTTTACACCGGTATTACGATAGCTGAGTATTATCGTGATATGGGGTACGGGATTTCCTTAATGGCAGATAGTACCAGCAGATGGGCTGAGGCTATGAGGGAAATTTCCAGCAGACTTGAGGAAATGCCCGGGGAAGAAGGTTACCCAGCGTACCTTGCAACAAAGCTAGCAGCGTTCTACGAACGATCCGGCCGGGTAACGACCTTAAATGAAAAAGAAGGAAGCATTACGGTCATTGGTGCGGTCAGCCCTCCTGGTGCTGATTTCTCCGAGCCAATTACCCAGAACACACTACGCATGGTCAAGGTATTCTGGGCGCTTGATACAAACCTTGCTCACCGTCGTCATTTCCCTGCTATCAACTGGTTGACTTCGTATAGTTTCTATCTGAATACTCTTGAGAATTGGTTTGAGAATTATGTGTCCCCAGAATGGAAGGATTTACGGGTAAAAGCAATGGAAATCCTGCAGAAAGAAGCAGAACTACAGGAAATTGTTCAGCTGATCGGCTCTGATGCGTTACCTGAGAAAGAGCAGATCACCTTGGAGTTTGCGAGAGCAATCCGAGAGATTTTCCTTCAACAGCACGCTGGTCATGATGTTGACTCCTATTGTTCTATTGAAAAGCAATACAAGCTTTTGAAGGCTATTATGGAATATGGTAATGCAGCGTATAAAGCAATTGAGATAGGAGCACAAGTAGCAGATATCCTGAAGATGAAATCCAGAGATCTGCTTGCCAATGCGAAATTTGAGAAAGATTTTGAGAAATACCTTAAAAAAGCGATCACTGAAATGAAAAAAGAGTTTCAGACCATGGGCGTGGAGGCGATGTCATGGTAAAGGAATATCGGACGATAACGGAGATTGCTGGTCCCTTGATTTTTGTTGAGAAAACCGAACCAATCAGATTTGGGGAACTCGTAAACATTCGACTTCCTGATGGTTCGGTGAAACGGGGGCAGGTTCTGGACACATCTAAAGATATCGTCGTCGTACAGGTGTTTGAAGGAACGGTTGGACTAGACCGTGCTTCTGGCGTCACCTTCCTTGGCGAAACCATAAAACTCTCGGTATCCCAAGATATGCTTGGAAGGATTCTCAACGGGTCAGGAATGCCGATTGATGGTGGACCGAAGATTATCCCTGATGACAAAATGGAGATTATTGGGTCTGCGATTAACCCCTGGGCGCGAGACAGCCCTCGGGAATTTATTCAGACAGGGATTTCTACAATTGACGGTTTGCTGACATTAGTTCGAGGCCAGAAACTGCCATTATTTTCTGGTGCAGGACTGCCACATAATGAAATCGCATTGCAAATAACTCGTCAGGCAAAAGTCGTGGGAAAAGACGATGGATTTGCTGTCGTGTTTGCTGCGATGGGGATAACCAATGAGGAAGCACAGTATTTCATGAAGGATTTTGAGCGAACAGGGGCGTTGAAACGCGCAGTTGTTTTCATGAACCTTGCAGATGATCCAGCGGTAGAACGATTGATCACACCAAAGCTCGCGTTAACCGCTGCTGAGTACCTCGCGTACTCTCATGATATGCATGTATTGGTAATTTTGACAGATATGACGAATTACGCAGAATCACTCCGTGAGATAGGTGCAGCTAGAAAAGAAGTACCTGGCCGGAAAGGATATCCAGGATATATGTACACGGATCTTGCAACGATTTATGAGCGAGCAGGCAGAATTAAAAACAAAAAAGGATCGATTACCCAGATCCCTATCCTTTCGATTCCTGAGGACGACTGGACCCATCCTGTTGCTGATCTCACCGGATATATAACCGAAGGACAGCTTGCTATATCAAGGGAGTTGCACAGAAAAGGCATCTATCCACCTATTAACCCCCTCCCATCGCTTTCTCGGTTAATGCGACTCGGGATAGGTCCGGGAATGACCCGTGAGGATCATCGGTCTGTTGAGCAAGGATTATACGCTGCGTACGCGAAAGGACGAGATTTGCGTGACCTTATTGCGATTGTTGGAAAAGAAGCACTCTCAGAGAATGATAAGAAATTCCTCGAGTTTGCTGATGTGTTTGAAAACAGATTTATCAGACAAAGACGAGACGAAGAACGATCGCTTGAACAGACATTAGATTTAGGCTGGGAGCTTATTTCCATGGTGCCAGAAAGTGCTCTCACGATGATTGATCGAAAGACACTGGAGAAATATCATCCCGCCTATCGAAAGAAATAGAGGACGTTGTTCCATGGTAAAACAAGAGGTAAAGCCAACCCGGACTGAACTCATCGCGATAAAACGAAAAATCGCACTCTACGATAGAGGATATAAATTACTCAAGATGAAACGCGATGGATTGGTCCTTGAATTCTTCAACATTCTTTCCAAAGCACGGGATATCCGTTCGAAGATCATCTCTGATTATAAGAAAGCCGACGAGAAACTTACTATTGCGACCGGTGTTGATGGAGAAACAGCGGTGTACTCCGTCGCATTCTCCCGGCATGAAGACCCAAAGGTAATAATGGGGTGTAAAAATGTAATGGGTACCCTTGTCCCAACAACACTTGAAAGCGGCACGGTGAAACGACGGATTGATCAACGAGGCTATGGGATCATTGGAATGAGTGTGCGTATCGACGAGGCTGCAGATGCCTATGAACAACTCGTTGAAGACATTATTCTTGCTGCGGAGCTTGAAACAACGTTACGGAAACTTGTGGAAGAAATTGAAAAAAACAAACGGATCGTCAATGCCCTTGAATTTAGAATCCTTCCTGAACTGAAGAAAAACGAGGCGTTTATCCGAACACGTCTTGAAGAAATGGAGCGAGAAAACGTGTTCCGTTTGAAACGTATAAAAACCACAATCGCGTGAACCATGTTTAGGAAATTTGAAGAAATTGTAAAGGATCCTGAGAGGAAAGCAAAATTGTTGGTTTGGATATGGATTCTTTCACTGGTTATGACGGTCATTGGATATTTTTTAATTTTTTATTTTTTATTTTTGAGTTAGAAATAAAAAAGAGAGTATCCTCTGTAAGAGAGGATAATTCGTTGATTCTACTCAGACTCATTTGTCTTAATTCTCATGCCATAAAATGATCGGTACACAAAGTACATCGACACCGCGAGGAATAAGACAAATAGTGAGAGGGTAGCCGGATTTGCTGAGTTGCCTTTGCCGAATTGATTGGTGAGTGATACTGATAACTCTACTGCAAGTAAGCCAAACAAGGTGGTGAATTTTATAATCGGATTGAGTGCAACTGATGATGTATCTTTGAATGGGTCACCGACCGTATCACCAATAACGGTTGCTGCGTGAAGTTCTGTTCCTTTTTCTTTGAGGTCTACTTCAACGACTTTTTTTGCGTTATCCCATGCTCCACCAGCATTTGCCATAAAGATTGCTTGGAATAACCCAAAGATTGCTATCGCGATAAGATATCCGACGAAGAAGTATGGTTCGAGGAAGGCAAACGCGAGTGTCGCGCAGAAGACAGCAATGAAGATGTTAAACATTCCTTTCTGGGCGTACTGGGTACAGATCTCCACGACCTTTTTACTGTCTTCTATGGAGGCTTTCTCGGTACTTTCGAGGTTTATGTTCTTTCTAATGAATTCTACCGCTCGGTACGCACCTGTAGAAACCGCTTGGGTTGACGCTCCGGTGAACCAGTAGATCATTGCTCCACCTGCGATTAAACCAAGGAAGAATGGTGGGTGAAGCACGGAGAGATTTCCGATGAGTGTTGGGTCGAGTTTGTTAGTAAGAAGTATAATGATGGAGAAAATCATCGTCGTTGCTCCAGCAACCGCTGTACCAATAAGGACTGGTTTTGCTGAGGCTTTGAAGGTGTTTCCTGCACCGTCTGCTTCTTCTAAAAGTTCTTTTCCATGGACGAAATCTGGTTCAAAACCAAATTCAGTGTGTATATCTTCTTTCACATTTGGGATTTGTTCAATGAGGGAAAGTTCGAATACAGATTGTGCGTTGTCTGCGACTGGTCCATAGGAATCGACTGCAATGGTGACTGGCCCCATTCCAAGGAATCCAAAGGCGACAAGTCCAAAGGCAAACACTGCTGGTCCAACAATGATAGCTTGAGGAATCATAAGTGCCCCTAAACCGAATGTACTCACAGCATACGCAGTCCCCATGAGTCCAAGGATAGCAAAACCAAGCCAGTATGCACTGAAGTTACCAGCAACTAATCCGGAAAGGATATTAAGAGATGCTCCTCCCTCTCGAGAAGAGGCCACAACTTCTTTGACATGACCGGATTTTGTTGAGGTGAACACTTTGACAAACTCAGGGATAACTGCTCCAGCTAACGTACCGCAGGTGATGATGATGGAAAGTTTCCACCATAGTGTTGTGTCACCACCTATGTTTGGGATGAGGAAATAAGATGCCACAAATGTCATGATGACAGAAACAAAGGATGTAATCCATACTAGTGATGTTAACGGTGCTTCGAGATTCATCTTTGTAGCTTTCGTATAACGCGCCTTAGCGATGAGATCATTAATGAGATAAGAAAGAGTACTTGCAACAATCATCAGCACACGCATAATAAAGATCCAAACAAGTAAAGTAACTTGTACGAATTGATCGTTGATAGCTAGAATGATAAATGAGATGAGAGCGACTCCTGTGACTCCGTAGGTTTCAAAACCATCAGCGGTCGGCCCGACTGAGTCTCCTGCGTTATCTCCTGCGCAGTCTGCAATAACACCGGGGTTGCGTGCATCATCTTCTTTGATCTTAAAGACGATTTTCATGAGATCTGAGCCGATATCAGCAATCTTTGTGAATATCCCACCCGCTATCCGAAGGGCTGCAGCTCCAAGTGATTCTCCTATAGCAAATCCGATGAAACAGGGACCTGCGTAATCACCGGGGATAAACAGAAGAATAGCGAGCATCATGAACAGTTCAACGCTGATAAGGAACATTCCGACGCTAATACCTGCTCGGAGAGGAATTTGATTCACAAGAAGTGGTTTTCCACGCAAACTTGCAAATGCAGATCGGGAGTTTGCAAGAGTATTGATACGAATACCAAACCAAGCAACTCCGTAGCTTCCTGCGATACCGATTAAACTAAACAGGAGAATAATAATGACTCGAAAGATTTCAAAATGAAGTAATACTCCAAAGTAGATAATAATAACAGCACCAATAAATGCCCACAGGATGAGTAGGAATTTCCCTTGAGTCACTAGATATGTTTTACAGGTCTCATAGATTAGCTCTGAGATTTCTCGCATTGATTTGTGAACCGGGAGGTTTTTTACACGAAGGTAGTTAAATAAACCAAAGGCGAGTCCTAGTAAACATACGATGAGACCAATTCCCAGGAGTAATCTTGCGTTTATTCCAAAAAACTCAACTGTACTTAAATCTGGGACTATTAGGCTTGCTTCTCCACCGGTTTCCGCTGCAAGACTCGTCGGGACAATAAGCACGAGAAGCCCTACAACCATCATTATAACAGATACGGCTCGTATAATCCGTCGCCGTGATTTATTCAAATGTGTTTCATTGCATTGCTCTGAATTTGTTATGTTTTCCATAGATTAATACACTCCTCCACTGCAATAATTGTATCCCCGAACCAGTGTTTTCTATTTTAATATGTCGTTTCTATAAAGCTCCTATAATCAAGGAGAGACCTTACAGCCCCCCAGAACCTATTTGTCTTGCGTCAATATTATCTTTTCCCGAAATTACTTTCTCTAGGGATGGAGAACAAATGATTCAACGTAAAACTTTCCAGTATCGTTAATAAAAAGAATTGCATAATACAAGCGGTGCAGAAATTTTTAATAGTCAGGGAGATTACCTTTCATCTAGATTCGATAACGAGGAATATTTTATGACAAAAAGTCTTTCGAAATCGTTTAAAAAAGCACTCTGGGTGTACCATATGAACTCTGGTTCGTGCAACGGTTGCGATATCGAAATCCTTGCTGTCCTGTGTCCTCGCTATGATCTTGAACGATTTGGTATAAGACTTGTTGGTTCCCCTCGACATGCAGATGTGTTGTTGATTACTGGACCGGTGACACGACAGATGGAAGGTAAAGTCCAACGAGTCTATAAGCAAATACCTGATCCGAAAGTAGTAATCAGTGTCGGAAACTGCGGCAACACCGGAGACGTGTTCTTTGAATCCTATAACCTCGTCGGTCCTGTCGACCAGGTCATCCCTGTTGACGTTTATATCATTGGATGTCCTCCACGACCGGAAAACATCATCAATGGAGTTGCAAAAGCATGGATGAAACTCGAAACATTAGAGGTAAAAACATGACACAAAAACAGCGTTTAAACCCTGAGGAACTCATCCAATCAATAAAAGACATGTTCACTACTAATATCCAGGATGCTCGAATAGAAAAACGAACCATGGGAAAAAAGAAAACAGAATTTTATCATCTCTGGATACGACTTGATAAAACCATATTCAAAGAAGCAGTAAGGCACCTTCAAAGTCTTGATCCGGCGCTACATTTTGCCGTCTCCTCTGGCTACGACCTTGATGATACCATTGAACTGGTCTATTCCTTCTCTCTCTACCACGGAGTAAGACATCAAGAAATATCCGTGAATCTCACGGTTGCTCTCCCAAAATCAGACCCAACAATTGAAACCATTACTGATCTCATCCCTGGTTCTTTGATCTCCGAGCAAGAAAAACAAGAAATGCTTGGAATCATGGTAAAAAACATTCCGAAAAACACACGAGTGTTCATCGCAGATGATTTTCCAAAAGGAGTGTACCCCTGGCGACGTGATGAAACCGGACCAAAAAAACTTATTCGCAACCTTCATAAGGAGAAAATATGAAGACCACTGGAAAAACAACCTACCAGCTTCCCATCGGTCCGATTCACCCCGCGTTAAAAGAACCAGTGATGTTTGAGTTTGAGGTCGACGGTGAACGCATTGTGAATGTTAATATTCGACTTGGTCATGTTCACCGCGGCGTAGAATGGACCGCGACCCAGAGAAACCCTATTCAAGTTTTGTATCTCGCGGAGCGCATCTGCGGGATTTGTTCGTACTGCCATCCGATGGCGTTTAGCCTTGCCGTGGAACGTGCTGCAGGAATCGAGGTCCCAGAGCGTGCAGATTATCTTCGGGTGATCCATGGAGAACTTGAACGTATCTGTTCTCATATCCTCTGGGCTGGTGTCGCAGCTCATGAGATCGGCTTTGACTCCGTCTTATTCTTGACATGGCAAATGCGAGAAAAAGGAGTAGATCTCACTGAGTATCTCACAGGAAACCGAATCACCAAAGGTATTACCATGATCGGCGGCGTCAGACGGGATATCACACCTGATATGCACCCGAAGATTCAGGAGGCGTTACAGTATTACAAAGAAAATTTTAAAAAACTTCAACAGGTGTTCTTAGATGATAAGACATTTCAGATGCGTTGCAAAGAATGTGGCGTATTAACGAAGGAGGACGCATTGGCATTCTGTGCAGTCGGACCTACCGCTCGTGCATCTGGGGTAAAAAAAGATGTTCGCCTTGACCAAGGATATTTTGCGTATAGTGATTTTGATTTTGACTACATCACCCCTGATATTCACACAGGAGAAGTACATGGTGACGTATACGATCGGATCGTTGTTCGTCTCCTAGAAATACAACAATCGATAGCATTAATTGAGCAATGCCTTGATCAAATACCTGCAGGTCCGATTGTCTCTGAGCCGAATATCCAAAAACTTCTTACGAAGCTGAAGAACACGTCAGGTGAAGGAATCGGACGGATGGAAGCACCCCGCGGGGAGAAGGTACGTGCGCCAACATACAACAACATCCTGCCTTGGATCCCTATGCTTACCAATCAGCAGATTGCGGACATCCCGATTGTCGCATCGTCAACCGACCCATGTATGTCATGTACCAACCGAGTAACGATCGTAAAAAACCAGGGCACCTCTTTCTTGGATAAAGAAGAGTTACATCGGATGAGTATACAAAAAACACGGAGGCTCTGCCCATGAGATTCCCGATGATTCCCCAGTTGCTCAGGCAGTTATTTAAAAAACCGCATACCAACAAATTCCCTACGAAATATACGCCGTCGTCAAGCACCAGGTTTTTTGCTGATGTTCACGATGGGAAAAAAACCATGGGCTCACCAGTAGAAACACCCCCCGGGTTCCGAGGTAAAATCCAGTATGAAAAAGATAAATGCATTGGTTGCGAGCTCTGCTTGAAAGTATGTCCCTCTGAAGCAATCGAGTTTAAAGCTGACGAAAAGAAGATAAAAATATTTCTTGCACGATGCACGTTTTGCTCGCAATGTAACGACGTCTGCCCGGTGAATTGCCTGAGTATGAGCAATGAATTTTTACTTGCGGATACAGACAAGTATTCGAAGGATTTGATTGTTGAATAACTATTGTATAATTTCTAAAAAAATATCTGCATCATTAGCTCGTTTACATTTTTTTAAGTATAAAGAACAAACCCCCTTCGGGGAAATTACTGACGGCTTACGCTAGCTGAGATGTAGTTCCAATCACCTATTCTCTCACCAAATTTCAACCTGGGGGGTGGTTCACCCTTCCCAGACCAGACAAAGTCCATCTTTTTACCA
>JAPKYG010000060.1 GCA_026394435.1 Methanobacteriota archaeon
TTTATCGGTTTTCGGTGTGATACCTAAAAAGTCAGTAATTTTTTGGTTCCAACACTGTGGTAACTCTGCAACCGTGATTTTCTCCTCAATAAGATCCAGCTCTAATTCGAATCGGAGGATCACATGAAGACAGTACGTCAGCTCATCTGCTTCCACCCTGATGAACGATGGTCGTACTTGGTTGATTGCTCGATACCAGGTCTCTGTGTTCATGCCTTTGTATGTGTCTGGTGCGATTTTGTTAAGCATAGGGGCAAAGTAAGTCCAGAATGGTTTGCTCCTGGCTATCATGTTTTCCCAGAACCTTGATTGTGATTCATGGATCCCCAGCGAGGGGGCATCCGAGATCACCGTGTCTTTGTATTCTCCTTTCAGAAGTCCAAGTTCATAGAGCGCATGGCCAGCCTCATGAACCGTTGAGAAAAACGAAGACAGCAGTCCTTCACGTTCGTAGTTCGTGGTGATTCTCACGTCATCATCAGCCATGGTTGTGGTAAAGGGATGTGTGGAGACGTCAAGGCGTGATCGATCTGCTGGGAGCTTCATTTGCTTCAACAGGATCGAGCAGAGTTCTTTTTGTTGAACAACACCTAGTTTCATCTTCACTGGTTGTTGTTTTTGATAGACAGCGCTTGTGGTAATTTTTTCGAGTATTTCGACAAGTCGTGGTCTGAGTGCGCCAAACTCTTTTCGTAATGTATCAATGGTCATTCCTTCTTCATAGTCATCAAGAAGGCTATTGTACGGATGACCTGGTAGTTTGACATAATCACAATATTGTTTTTCTAGCTCTATGATTTTTTCCAGATGTGGTGCGAACAAGGAGAATTTGTTTTTTTCACGTGATTCTTCCCAAGCGGTGTACGCAAGCGACGTGGTCTTTGACATTTTTTCGACAAACTCGGACGGGATTTTTCGTGCTTTTTCTACATCTTCCTTTAATTTGGTGACAATGATCCGGTCTTTTTCGGTGAGCGTGTTTGACATTTCATCGAGTTTTTTGAGATGATTATAGAAATCATCTGAGATCACGCGTTCATGAGCTAAACGCGAGATCAGGGAGAGTTGTTCTGCTCGTTCTCCGCTTCCTTTCTGTGGCATATAGGTCATCTGGTCCCAACCGAGGAGTGCAGCTATTCCCCCAAAATGGGACAATTCTTTTTGTTCTTTGTAGATGAAATCTAGTGATTCTTTCATTTTTTTTCTCTCCTTGTTTATGTTATGATTTCGATGCCGACAGGGCAGTGATCAGAGCCTGTGACTTGTTGTAAAATGAACGCGTTTTTCACTTGTGGGAGGAATTCTTTGTTGACAAAGAAATAATCAATCCTCCAGCCGACGTTTCGTGCGCGCGCACCGGTTTTCAAGTCCCACCACGTGAACTGATTCGGTTCTTTATTATACTGCCTGAATGTGTCCGCATACCCATGATCAACCAGGGTGTCTAGCCACGCTCGCTCTACTGGGAGGAAACCTGAGATGTGTTCGTTTTCTTTTGGTCGGGATAAATCAATTTCTTTGTGAGCTGTGTTAAAATCACCACAGACGACAATATTGCGTTTTTTTGCTTTCAAGTTATCAGCGTAGCTGAGGAACTCATCGTAGAAATCAAGCTTATACTGAAGTCGTTCTTGGTTTTTCTTCCCGTTTGGAAAGTAGATGTTAAATAAGGTGAATGATGGAAATGTGTTGATAAGGATTCTTCCTTCGCTATCGAACTCGTCTCTCCCGAATCCTGTTTTTACTTCAATTGGTTTTTGTTTCGTGAAGGTTGCAACCCCACTGTAACCTTTTCGTTCTGCCGGGTTCCAGAACGTATAGTACCCTGGCATGTTCCTCAGGTAGGGTGGAAGTTGGTCTGGTGTTGCTTTTATCTCTTGGAGGCAGAGGATGTCTGGTGATTCTTTCTGAAACCAGGTGAAGAACCCTTTTTTATCTGCTGCTCTTATGCCATTGATATTCCATGACAGGATTTTCATATCCACGCCTTCCTCTTCTTATGAGAATGTATCAGCTATTTCCGCCCACAATTTATATGTTATGCGAATCTATGGTGTTTATGTTTTTCGCTCTATGAGCGCCATGTAGAATCCATCAGTACCATCGGTCTCAGGCCAGTATCGTTTTTCATTCAACAGACGAAAACCATCATGGTTTTTGAGGAATCGTACGACTTGCTCTTCTGCTTCTGATGGGAGAATACTGCAGACTGAATAGGCCATCCGTCCGTTTGGTTTTGTTATCATGCAGTATTTTTCTAGGAGCTCTTGTTGCAGAATCTTGAGTCGTTCCAAATCCTCAGAAGAAAGCTTCCATTTGATATCCGGGTTTCTCCGCAACGTTCCGAGCCCTGAACAGGGGACATCGAGGAGCAATCGATCTGCTGTTCCATCCATTCTTTTGTATACTTTGGATGAGGTAATCATTCGTGTTTCAATGGTGTCAGCACCTGCTTTCGTCGCTCGTTTTCGAATTTCGTTCAGTCTCCATTCCTGGGTATCTAAGGCAATGATTTTCCCTTTGTTTTTCATCAAAACCGCAAGATGCAAGGTTTTACTTCCTTCCCCGGCACAGGCGTCAACCACGCGCATCCCTGGTTGCGGGTCAAGAGTCCGGGAAACCATTTGGGATGCAGCATCCTGGACTTCGAAAAATCCTGCTCTGAAACCAGAGAGTTTGAAGACGTTTGTTTTTTCCATGATGCGGAGTGCGTCAGGGCTCCAGTCGATTGGTTCAGCTACGATTCCTTCTTTCCGGAGAAAAACCGTTAACTCTTTTACTGTTGTTTTCAGGGTGTTCACTCTGATGATGAGGTCAGGGTATTTGTTCAATGATGCAATAACAGCATCCCATCGTGAGCCAAGCTCTTTTTCTCCTTGATGATCAAGCCAATCAGGGATTGATTCACGCAGAACTCTCATGTTCTTTGTGGTAGCAATTCTTTGTATCACCTGGTTTGCATCCAGTCCTCTTTTCTTTTGGAGTGCGGTAAGGTCTCCTTTCTTGGAAAAAAGGTAGATAGTGATGAGTTTCTGGAGGTCTTTTTCTTCTGGTAATGGGTCTCGATCAAGGATGTACCAGAGCGGTCTCCACCATCGGATAAGATCGTATACTGTCTCAGAAAACAATGCTCGTTTGTTGTCTTCCCACTCAGGATGTAGCTTGAGCGTGATTTGTATCGCCTTTGTTGCGTATACCTTCTCCCAAAAGATCACTCGCAGTGTTTTAAAAATCTCTGGTGAGAGTTCATGAAGGATATCTCTTGGGGGAATCGTCATGGGAACATTCCTTACACTGATACGGTCCAACATCGACACCTGATTAATAAAATCCACTCCCTGTCAAGAAAATACTTTTGAGACAAAGTCAGCGAATACTTTCACTCACCCTCCTTGTAGATATATAACCAAGAACAGTCCTTACATGATTAATTGACCCTTGAGATACGGAGGACATGCCAGTCCAGTCGAACTGGCATTTCTGCCACTTTATCTCTTCGATTGCATCCCATCCCATCCCATCCCTCTCTCCTTTTTTTTCTTTTCATCCAAAAGAGTTTTATATATAAACCTAATAAAGATATGTGATCACAACCAAAATTGAAAGTGGTTTAGGAGGAGTATATATTCCAGAAAAAACATGTGAGATGTGTAAGCATAAATTCCATCCGCAGGAACACCAATGTGGTCTGGTCTTTGATGACAAATTCTTCATCTGTGAGGACTGCCGTACAAACACACCAGAACAAGAGATTATGGGGTGGTCGCAAAGCACGATGCGTCAATCCACCTCTGCGATGCCGATCTCTCTCTGGTTGATCCAAGAGCAAAACAAGAATAAACCGCCGTTCTCAAAACGAAAAGAATAAACGATAATTACAAGCAATTCGCCAGCATAACTCTATCAAAATCCTTTTTTATAGCTTGTTTCATGCTGGTAGAGTATGTTTATTATTAAATTTGGTGGCAGCGTTATCACCGATAAAGCAAAAGAATGTTGTTTCAAGCAAGAGGTAGTGGACCGACTTGCGGCAGAATTAAAACATGCGAATAAGGAAGTAATTTTAATTCATGGCGCTGGCTCGTTTGGCCATATTCTCGCAAAAAAATATAAGTTAAATGGTGGGTACAAACAAAAGAAACAAGTTGAAGGGTTTGCGCTCACGCAGGCGATGGTTCAGCGGTTAAATAACCTGGTTCTTGCATCCCTGCACAACCATGATCTTCCTGCGGTATCCATTCCCCCACATGCAGTTCTGTCTCTTTCGAATCATAAACTATCGCGAGTGGATTATTCGATTTTCCAAAAGTATCTTGACTTGGGGTTCATGCCGGTGAGCTTTGGTGATGTTGCCCTTGACAAGAAACTAGGTTTTTCGATTTGCTCTGGTGATCTGCTCGTGCAGTTGCTTGCTGTCCATTTCAAACCAGAGAAAGTTATTTTCGTACTTGATGAGGATGGATTGTATTCAGCAAATCCAAAGGACGATAGGAATGCAACCTTCATTGAGAGAGTAACAGTAAAGGATTTGGATAAGTTGACGACCCGTTTGAATGCGCATGCTGATGTGACGAAAGGCATGGAAGGAAAGCTATACACCATTAAACAGATCGCGCGGGTTGGTGTTGACACTATTTTATTGAATGGGAATGTACATAACCGGTTATATGATACCTTGAAAGGGAAGAAGGTAAGGCACACCATTGTTCAGGGAGAATGAGCATGAGTCAAACAGAGGAAAGGAAGCGCGAACACGTGCAAATCTCGTTAAAAGAAAATGTTTCTGCTCATCATAACTTCTGGGACGACGTCCATCTTTTTCATAACGCGCTACCAGAAATTAATGAAAACGAAATAGATCTCTCGGTCCAATTGTTCGGGAAGAAACTGAATGCACCACTGATTATCTCCGGGATGACCGGTGGATATTCTGAAGGCAAGAAGATCAATGAGCATCTTGCTGCTGCTGCAGCAGCATTCCAAGTCGGTATGGGTGTGGGGTCACAGCGTGCTGCGTTAGAAAATCAGAAACTTGCGGAAACCTACAGTGTCATCAAAGAATATGATATTCCCCTGAAGATCGCAAACATTGGTGCGTCACAGATTGCCCTTTGGGATAAAAAACAGATTCTTGAGAACGCAGAAAAGATTGTAGAGATGATTGATGCGGACGTGCTCGCGGTTTGTTTGAACTTTTTACAGGAGGCGATACAACCGGAAGGTGAGGCACATGCAAAAGGTTGCCTTGCTACAATTGATATGCTTTCACGGGAATTCGGTCGTCCGATCATTATTAAGGAGAGCGGAGCAGGTATCTGCGGGAAGGTTGCACATCAATTAAAGAAGACAAAGATTTGTGGGATTGATGTTGGAGGCGCTGGGGGCACTTCGTTTTCCGCGGTGGAATATTATCGTGCGAAAATCAAAGGCGACACGCACAACATGCGTGCTGGCCAGACGTTCTGGGACTGGGGAATCCCGACACCAACATGTATCCTTGAGGTCGGAAAAGCAACCAATTGGGAACTCCCTATCATTGCTACCGGTGGGATCCGTCATGGACTTGATGTCGCAAAAGCCTTGGTTCTTGGTGCGAACGCAGCCGGGATGGCACACGCGCTCCTGAAACCAGCGCTGAAGGACAAAAAATCCACGGAACTGGAACTCGACGTAATTACTCGGGAGCTGCGGATCGCTATGTTTCTTGTTGGCGCTGATTCTGTTGAAAAACTATCGACTGCGGAAGTGAAATATGGACTTACAGAATGAACTGATGAAACGAACCACGATGTTCAATACATATTGGCAGCGTTATCTGCAGATAAAAAAACCTGCGACGCTGTACGAGGCAGCACAACATCTCCCTTTTGCTGGTGGGAAACGGATCAGACCGTTTCTTACCGTGGTTTCCTGTGAAAGCGTCTCTGGTGATGCCCAGAAAGCTCTCCCGTTTGCCGCTGGCCTTGAGTTGATGCATAATTTCACGCTGGTTCATGATGACATCATGGATCATTCCTTGCTTCGACGGAACCTTCCAGCAGTACACGTCAAGTTCGGTGAACCTGCTGCTATTCTCTCCGGTGATTTATTGTTTGCGAAATCATTTGAAGCAATCCTGGGGACCTCCGTTGATTTTTCTACGTTTAAGCAACTGCAGCAGGATTTTATTGACTGCGTCATCGCTATCTGCGAAGGTCAGCAGCTGGACATAGAATTTGAGCAACAAAAAACAGTTCCTGAGCAGGAATATCTGGATATGATCAGTAAGAAAACAGGTGCGCTGTTTGAACTGTCCGGCAAAGGTGGCGGGTTGATCGGTGGTGGAAACCCACAAGAGGTTGCTGCGTTGAAGACATACGGGATGGCACTGGGTTTAGCGTTTCAGATCTGGGATGATTACCTTGATATGAGCAGTACTGCAACCACACTAGGCAAGGATATCGGCAATGATATCAGAAACGGGAAAAAGACGCTGATCGCAGTGCATTGCCTGTCTCATGCGACCGGCAAGGAAAAGAGACTGCTGGATGATATTTTTGGAAACCGCAGTGCATCAGAACACGATGTCACGAAAGTGTACGATCTCTTTAGGGAACTTGGATCTGTGGAGTATGCACAGCAGTGTGCATTACACTATGTCAACCAAGCAAAAGACGCAATAACGGTACTAAAGCAATCTAATGCAAAAGAACTCTTGCATCAACTCATCGATTATACCATTCAACGAGAAAAGTAACTATGCCAACTCAGAGGATACAGACAGAGGCACGGAAGTTCGCATTGCAGAACGCGATTTTGTTCAACGGAAAAGCAAACGAAAAAGCAGTTGCAGGGAAGGTTATCGCAGCGTTGAAGAAAGATGGGGTGACACCAGCAGAGATTTTCCCGGTTGTCGTAAAGGTGGTTACCCTAGTAAATAGCATGTCAGCACATGATCAGCTCACGGAGCTTACATCACTTGCCCCTGAGCTATTACAGAAAGAGAAGAAAGAGCGGGATTTTTCACTTCCACCATTGCCATTTGCTGAGAAAGGGAAGGTTGTTACTCGTTTTCCTCCAGAGCCGAATGGCTATCTGCATATTGGTCATGCGAAGGCAGCGATCATTGATTATGAGTACGCGCGGATGTATGACGGGAAGTTCATTTTACGTTTTGATGATACGAACCCGGAGAACGCACACCCTGAGTTTTATGATGCGCAGAAAGAGGATTTGCGCTGGCTTGGGGTCGAATGGGACAGCGAGTACCATACCTCTGATCATTTAGAAACCCATTACAAACTTGCAGAGCAGTTAATCAAACAAGGGGATGCGTATCTGTGCAAATGTACATCAGAGGTGATCAAAGAAGGCAGGTTTAATGCAAAGACCTGTAGTTGTCGTGAGGACCGCACCGGTGAGGAAGCACTTGATCTGTGGAAGGACATGCTTGCTTCCCCGGAGGTGAGCGGGATTCTTCGTCTGCATGGTGAGATGGGGAGTGATAACACCGCGATGCGTGATCCCACCTTGTTCCGTGTCATTGAGGCGGAGCATCCGTTGACCGGTGATAAATACCATGTGTGGCCGACGTATGATTTTGCAGGCGCTGTTGAGGATAGTATCAGTGGGGTGACGCATCCGTTCCGGACCAAGGAGTACGAGTTGCGAGATCCGGTGTATTTCCGTATTCTGAGTTTGTTGAATCTGCGAGCTCCTCATCTGATGGAGTTTTCCAGGCTTTCGATTGATGGGATGCCGGTTTCCAAACGAAAGATAAAACCACTCATCGAACAAGGTTTGGTGACCGGATTTGATGACGTCCGATTGCCGACCTTGCGTGGGTTGAAGCGGCGTGGGATTGTCCCTGAGGCGATTAAACAATTTGTGCTTCAGCAAGGTTTTTCAAAGGTGGAATCCGTTGTTGATTTCAGCCTGGTTGAATCCGTGAATCGGAAGTTTCTTGACTCAAGGGTGAAACGGTACTACTTTGTTCCAACTCCCGTACAACTGTCGGTTGATGGTGCGCCGAAAAAAACCGTGAAACTCTCGTTGCACCCTGATGCGACCCTATGCTGGAGAAGAGCTCATCCCAGAGACTGCTAAGATTCAATGGACCACTGACGATCATATCCCGCTCAAGATTATTGTTCCCGGGCTTATTTTCAAGGGCGAGACCTACAACCCCGATAGTCTGCATGAGATGCAGGGGTACGCAGAGAAAGCGGTTTCAGGTGTACCCGTTGGAGAGATTGTGCAGTTTGAACGTGTTGGATTTGTACGACTTGAAAAACAGAAGAAAGACCTTGTCGGCATCTTTACTCATAAATAATTAATGTTTATTGTTTTGTAAGATTTTCAATAAATCCTCCCGCGACAGACGTGAGTGTAAGGATGCTGTTGTTTTGAGAAAAAGAATAGTGATACTTCCCAGGAAAATACGTGTCAATGATCAGTTTCCCATCGGTAAGATGCCAGGTGCCAGGGATACGACCAAGTCCCATGTTCGTGGTGATATAGGAGCCGTTTGCGTAGAAGATCCTGGTTTCCGTATAATTATTTTCACCCATAGGGTTTTGTTTCAGTTCTGTTTTCCAGGTTCCAATAAATTTTTCTCTCTCATTGTTTGATTGGTTGCATCCACTCAAATTCGCAATGATAAGGAGAAGAAAAATTCCAATGAGTGTACATTGCTTTTGCATGTGATTTCTATATCGATATTGACAATTTGAGACTTTCTCTTTACATTTTATTTCATATTCTAATTTGTTGAATAATTAATTTTTGTTTATACGCATTTCACTCTCTCCTCTTTTTTTGAAGTAAGGTATTTAAGCACCAAGACGATTTCTTATCCTTGCAGGGATGCAAACAAAAAGGATGGGAAATCAATGCGCTTCCTCAATATAGTAGCAATCATGCTAGTTTTTTTCTTCACAGTAACTGTAAGCAACAGTAGTGCTGCTCCAGTACTCCAAGCAGAGGCAAATGTGACTACGATTGCGGTCATCATCACAGTCATTGCCTTACTTCTCGCGTTCTTCTTCCTCATGGGGGGAGTCAAATACGTCACCCCAGAAAACGTCCTAGACACCGAAATACGGAAGAACCTCTACGAGTACATCGACGAATACCCAGGAAGCCACCTCCGGGAGATCGCCAGGGAACTTGACCTCAAACCAAGCAACGCTGCCTGGCATCTCAGAAAACTCGAGCAAACCAACCTGGTCAGAAGCAGAGCTATTGGAGGAAAAAAAGTCTACTACCTCGTCGAAGGAGGCGTCGAAGCAAAACAACGAGCAGTCGCAGAATCAATCCTGCGAAATAAAAACGCCAGAGACATCATGCAATACCTCTCAGAGCACCCAGGAAAGCACCTCCTCGAGATCGCCCATGCTCTTACCATCAACCACCATGTGGTAAAATGGCACATCAATAAACTCTACGAAGCGGAACTGGTCGAAGGAGACACCACGAACTCCGCGTACCCCATCTATTACCCCACAGAAATAGGACGACAATTCATGGAGACATATATCGAGTATCTGAAAACAACCGTTGGAAAAGCAGCCTAGATTCTGCCGACATCCACGACTTCAACGTTTTCGACTTT
>JAPKYG010000120.1 GCA_026394435.1 Methanobacteriota archaeon
ATTGAAGAACAAAAAGGATTTGGCTGG
Organism: Methanobacteriota archaeon; assembly: GCA_026394435.1. Classification (GTDB taxonomy): domain Archaea; phylum Thermoplasmatota; class E2; order DHVEG-1; family DHVEG-1; genus SM1-50. The sequence continues at coordinate 28 of JAPKYG010000120.1, forward strand.
AAAAAACAAGGAACAAAACGCATCATCTACGACCACACCAACCATGAATACGTCTTCGAAGTCATCGAACCACAACTCAACGAAGAAGAAAAACAAACAAAAAACGAAATCTCCCACCTCTTCAAAATGCTTGCAGATATTAACACATTTGATATGATCCCTGAAGAAAAGAAAAAATTTTTAGAAACAACCATTGAACAAGTCATCAGCGATAACCATATCTATTTCGAAGAAGAATCCAAAGACACAATCTTTTACCATATCTTCAGAGATTTCCTTGGCTACGGACGCATCGATATCCTCATGCATGACGACGGCATCGAAGATATCTCCTGCGACGGACCAGATACCCCTATCTTCATCCACCACCGCAAATACGAGGCTATCGAAACCAACATTTTTTTTGATTCAGAACCCGAACTTAACTCCTTTCTCGTTCGCCTCTGCCAGGTCTCCGGAAAACAAATATCAATTTTCTCACCAATCGTTGACGGAAAACTCCCTGACGGCTCCCGTTTACAAGCAACCCTCGCACGAACCGTCACGAAAGGATCCACCTTCACGATACGAAAATTCAAAGAGGTACCACTCACCCCTATCGACTTAATCGAATACAAATCAATGTCAACAGAAATGGCAGCCTACTTCTGGATGGCGATCGAAGACGGCGCCTCGATACTCTTCTGTGGAGGAACCGCCAGCGGAAAAACCACGGCACTTAACGCCCTCATGCTGTTCATCCCTTCCTCTCATAAAATCATCTCCATCGAAGACACACGGGAAGTCAACATCCCCCATAAAAACTGGATCGCAGGAACCACCAGAAAAGGATTTGCCGCAGGTGACGAAAGCAAAACCGGAAAAGACATCGACATGTTCGATCTCATCAGAGCAGCATTGCGACAACGACCGCGCGTAATCATCGTCGGAGAAGTCCGAGGAAAAGAAGCATACAGCCTCTTCCAAGCCATGGCGACCGGACACACCGCGTATGCCACAGTCCACGCAAGCACGATTCATACGCTTATTCAACGACTCGAAAACCCGCCCATAGAACTCCCACGGGCACTCCTCACCTCACTTGACATCATCGTCTTCCAAAACGCGGTTGACATCGGGGGAAAAATGGTCAGACGTATGACCAGCGTCACCGAGATCATCAAACTCGACACCGATACCAACCAACTCATCTTCATGGCACCGTACACTTGGATGTCCAAGACCGACGACCGCTTTGACAGCTCCGGATCAAGCAAAATCTTCAACCGCATCAAACAACAGAATGATTGGACCGACGAACAACTTCTAAAAGAACTCAACAACCGGATTCTCGTCCTTGAATGGATGCGAAAGAAAAAAATCAATTCGTATAAGAAATTCGGCAACATCATCGCCGAGTACAAGAAATTCCCTGAAAAAATCCTAGAACTCGTAAAGAGGGATACGGAAGAATGAAATCGACAAAATACACGCGATTTTGTCGGCAACTCTTATCTAGCACCTTTGAAAAATTCAACGTCAGCGAGACAAGTAAAAACAACATGCTCGAAAAAGCAGACATCAGCATGGTGTACCAAGAGTACTACTCGATGGTTCTCATGAACATCATACTTGGGTTTATCACTTCATTCTTCTCAACACTGTTCCTGTATCTTCTCGTTCCGAACAACATCACCGCGTTACTTCTCCTGGTTGTTACCTCCATTGTTCCTGTTCTTATTGGTATGGTATACCTCCAATTACCAGCAGTTAAGGCAAAATCACGAGGAAAAAACATTGACCGTCACCTCCCCTACGTCGCTAACTTCATCAACACGATGTCCGTTGCTGGGATTTCCCCCTCAGAAATCTTTGGTACTCTCTCCGGCATAGAACTCTATGGTGAAGTACAAAAAGAAGCAAAGAAAATCACCACAGAAATTGAGCTCATGGGCCTTGATGCGATCACCGCATTAAAAAACGCGATAGTGATTTCCCCCTCAAGAAAATTCAAAGACTTCCTTCAGGGGATCATCGCAGTGCTCCAATCAGGTAGCGAGTTAGCCCCGTATTTTAATCGCTGCGTCGACCGATACATGTTCGACGATTTAGACGAACGTAAAAAAAACCTTGAGTCACTCGCCATCATGGCTGAAAGTTTCGTCACCACCGTCATCGCATTCCCCTTGTTCCTTGTGATCATCCTCTCCATTATGGGACTTACCAGCGGTGGCATCTCCTTTGATTTCCTGTACATCATCTCCCTTCTTATACTCCCCATGGCATATTTCGGATTCTATGTGATGATGAAATCAGGGATGGGTGAAGAAGTATAAAGAAACTCAGAATCGTCAAAGAATACAACATCAACAGGAAATACGGAAAAGATAAAACAATAGAGGTTATCATCGGAATTTCGGTTCTTCTTGCGTCTGTGTTCTTTGTCTTTGGATTCTTCGCTTTCATCGGTCATCCCATTATCAATGTCGGTTTTATCCAGCCTATCGATTACCTTGTCTTCGGCGTCCTGGGTTGCATCGGACCCCTTGGCTTTTACAACTCTATGAAGCAAAAACTAAAACGCGAAATCATGGATAAACTCCCTGACTTCCTACGAGATATCGCCAACTCCTCTGCATCAGGCATGACTATCTACGACTCCATCCAATCAGCATCCGAGGGTGATTACGGGCAGTTAACCAAAGAACTCAAAATGACGGTTGCACAGCTGTCCTGGGGCATCCCTATAGATGAAGCGTTAACAAATTTTGGGGAAAGAGTCAACACCAATGAAGTAAAACGACTCGCTATCACCATCAACAAAGCCCTGGAAATCGGTGGAAACACCTCCGCGGTCTTCAACGCAGCCGCAAAAGAACTCGACCAAATCCGACGCGTCGAACAACAACGACGAACCGAGATGTCCATGTACAGCATCGTTATTTTCATTAGTTTTTTTGTGTTCCTCGCTGTCATCCTGGTCATCAACGGAACCATCTTCCAGGCAATCTACGCACTTCAAGGAAAAATGGCGGGAAAAGCAATCGGAAACATCAGAATAGCAAATATTGACCCCAGCGAGGTTAAAACCATGTTCTTTACCTTTGTCTTTGTACAAAGCCTTGGCGGCGGACTGCTCGGCGGCTTCATGATGGAGGGGCGACTCTCCGGAGGCATACGCCAAGCGTTTGTCCTCGTTCTCATCTCCTTTCTCACCTTTAAAATTCTCTTCTAGATTGTCAAACCAGCATAATGTCGCGATACCATTAAATAGAGAATGACAACAGAGAAGTACTTGTGGTTAGGAGTGATGAAGAACAAGACGTTCTCTGATGATTCTTATGCAGCATCGGAAGTGATAGGTGCGATTATTCTCGTTCTTATTGCGGTCGGTGCTTTCGCCGCTATTTATTATCAAGTGTTCCCGGTGCCGCTTCCTTCTCCTGATTCACATATCAAATTAATGGGATATATTGATGACGAAAGAAACGTCATAATAGAACACGTTGGTGGAGAGCCTCTTATTTCCTATAAAATCCTATCTGAACGCGAAAATGGACAAACAAATATGTCTGTTTATGAAAATTCACCACTGATGATAGGCGATCCTCTTCCTATCAATATATGTCTAAATGAAACAGAAAAACAGATACAAATTATCGTGTGGAGTGTACAAAAAGACGGGAGTGAACAGATTATCTTCGATGGTATCCTCGCACCAGACGAACACCCCCCCGGGCCGGGTACATCACCCTTACTTGATCCTATGTCGATATCAACCTTACGAACTAGAACAATTGATGAAGACCTTATTTGTTATAATTACACAATCCACCCTAACATTAATCCGATTACTTTCATCTACAATTGGATGATTGCTTCAACTGGACCGTACACCTCACTTGCAAGAATTTTAATGCCGTTTGATACCCAGAACCCCTTCCAAACCAAAGATTATTCAGGAAATTTCTACAACGGAACCATAAACGGAGCAACCTGGACAAACGCAGGGATTCTTGGTGGTGCGTACCAATTTGGTGGTGATGATTTCATTTCAATCCCGTACTGTTTTGAAAACAACTACATTGATAAGGTCACGGTCGAAGCATGGATAAAAACCAGTCTTACCTCAGGAACTATCATGTCGTATAACCGAAATAAATACTGGGAACTTGCGGTTACTGACGGGCGCGTTAAATGGAGTACAAATTCAAGTGATGGTGCTGCCGATATTATCGGAACCCTGCTGGTCAATGATAACACCTGGCATCTCGTTGCCGCGACCTACGACGCTTCTTTAGGGGATTGCGCCATTTATATTGACGGCAGACTCGATTCCTATAAACACGTTCATGCTGCAGGTAAACTCCTCGGCTCCGGCGATACCCCAGTTGGTGCCATTGGAAAAGGAACCGGTGTTGCAGGAAGACAAACCATCTTCTCAACCGGCTTCGAAGCACAAGATGAAAAAAATCAGTGGATAGAAAACAATGGAACCGGCGGAGCACAGCAGCAGAACTGGGTAAACCTCCGCTATGATAATTTCAACTCAGCATGGGGCAGTTATGTCCCCGGAAGCAATGGCACGTATGCTGATTGTTATCGATCTACTTCTTATAAATATGAAGGAACCTCTTCCGCATGTGTACGAGATAACAGTGGGACATCTTCAGCGTTCACGCTCACCAACAGTATCGATATTGATACCCCCGCGTACAAATCCTTAAAGGTCGATTTCTGGTGGATGTGGCGAGGCAACGGGTGGGCAGACGGAGAAGACTGGTGGCTTCGCTATTACAATGGAACCGCCTGGGTTACCGTCCTTGATATTAACTACCCGAGTATTTATACAAAAAGTGTCTGGTACCATACTATCGTCTACATCAATGAAAGCAACTATAGATTCCCCGTCAACATGAGACTTCGCTTCCAATGTGACGCAAGCTACGACGATGACCTTGTATATATCGATCAAATCTATATCAATGCAACAAGCTATTCAAGAATAGAATGTGATTTTACTTTACTCCCCTCAACCACGTTCACACCGTATACCGGGTCGTTTTCAATTGGTGGGTCTGGTGATTTCGATCCAGAATACGCCGCGTTCAACAGAACTGGCATTGACCTCTCAGGTTACTCAAACGTAAAAATCTCCGTATGGTACAGCTACAAAAACACAGAGAGCAATGATTTCCTGGGATTATATTACCGAAATGGGAGCCAATGGAAACCGATTTTTGAGGTGACTGATCCTCAAATGGTCGGTGGGCAGAAACCATGGACACAAGTGCAATTCGACCTGCCAAAATCACTCACTGTACTCCGCTTACAGTTCAAATGGCGGACAACAGCGACAAACGAATACACGGGAATCGATGATCTGGAAATCACTGGGGTACGACTCGCAGGGGAAATTAATTTCACTGGTACCCTAGACGAAGTAAAAATCTATCCCCGATTACTTACACCAGAACAGCTCTATCAGAATTATCTTTGTACAAAAGATGGGAGCACAACGAGAAGCGTTATTGTTTCAGAAGAAATTCGTCTTGATGAAAGCTGGAAATGCCTTGTCACCCCAAATGACGGGATGCAAGACGATGTCGCCACTGAGTCTAATATCTTATATTTAATCAATTATGGTGGAGGCGGATAAGAGATGAACAAAAAAATAACTACAATCGGGATCACCTTCCTGCTGGTGTTTCTCGTTTTCGTAGCAATTTCCCCAGAGCCGGTGAACGCAGGTTCGTATGATGGCCATGATCTTGCGGTTGCCTTACTTGCGAATCAATCAACACTCATTAGTTCTCAATATTGGGATAGAGATACCGGTGGACATCGACAAGCGGTAGCTCTCGCCTCGCGAGGAAACCTTATCCCAACCGATGGATCAACATTCGCATTGTTTAGTACAGGACGCGCAGATCTTGTTCTCGCCACCTCAAACGGACTGAACCCTGGGAACGAACGCGGAAACTGGTACCAAGGAGGACAATATGGAAACCCACGAGACGAAGCAAATCTGCAACTCCAACTCCTCGTTCCCCAATACATGCATTATCTTTACTACGATGTTCAATTCTTCACGGTTGAATACCCGGATTAT
>JAPKYG010000048.1 GCA_026394435.1 Methanobacteriota archaeon
AAATCCATCCATTCCAATGCATCTTCTTTTAAGAGACCGACAATCTCAGAAACGTTATCGCTCTCAACCTTTGTAGTGACTCCATCTTTTGAAAGTGAGACGTAAAAAGCACTCTTTTGTATCTTTTCAGCTTCTCCCATAATCACTCACCCATTATGGATTTTTATCGAAGTGTGACCCCTACATAGATATGTTATTTATAAAGCTGCGGTTTCTGAATAAATTAAAAAAAAGAAATCACTCGATTATTTATAATTCTGCCCTTTAACATGTTGTATATAAAGTAGGAAATGTTTTCGAGATTAAGGGAGAAGTCTATGAAGGTTCTTCTTATTGAACCGAATATTTGTTCGTATGCATTGTTACCACCAATTGCACTGACAGCCCTTAAAGGGTTTATTACCACTAAAACGACCCATCATACTAAAATCCTTGATTTAGTATTTCATAAAAACGACTGGCAGGAATACGTCCTTGAGGAAATCAGAAGAGAACAACCAGACCTCATTGGATTTTCAGTTCTAAGCTTCAATTTTCATGAGGCAATCATGATTGCACAATTCATCAAAGAACACATGTCTGTGAAAATTATCTTTGGTGGTGTCCATGTAATTCTTTTGCCTCAAGAGGTCATTCATCATCACGAGGTCGATATCATTTGCACCGGGGAAGGAGAAAAAGTTCTTCAAGAGCTGCTAGACAATAAGTTAAATTGTAATGATGTTGAAGGTATTTGGTATAAAAAGAAAGGAAAAATTATCAAGAACAAACCACGACGGTTAACCACTGATTTGGACTCACTTGCATTCCCAGATTTTGATAATTTTGATATGCAGAAATATTTCTTCATTAACAACAACCATCTTCCCATCATGGCTTCACGAGGTTGTCCCTATTCATGCTCTTATTGCAGTAATCATGCGTTAAAGAAAATACTCCATGGGACCTATGTACGGTTTCGTAGTGTGGATAATGTTTTAGATGAAATAGACCTGCGAATGAAACAATACTATAGAAAGGGATTGAAATATCTGTATTTTTTCGATGATACATTTATCCTGGATAAAGAGTTCGTTTCTGAGTTCTGTAAACGATTCAAAGAAAAAGGATATCACAAGCTGATTCGATGGAATGTGAATGTTCGGGCTAATTTAGTGGATGATGATTTGTTAAAAACGATGAAAGATGCAGGATGTTATCAAGTACGGATGGGAGTTGAGGCAGGAAACGAGTCTATCAGAAACAAGGTGTATAAACGTGATATGACAAATCAACAGATCTCTGATGCGTTTGAGAGCATCCATAGGAACAAGTTACAGTTACGTCTGTATTTCATGGTTGGTGCCCCGGATGAAACTATTGAAATGATGAACGAAAGCCTAAAAATGGCACAACAATCCCATGCTGATGAAATCTTCTTCGGACTTCTATATCCACTTCCTGGAACAGAGATACGACACTATTGTGAACAAGAACAAATGATCAATACAATCCATGTTGAGAACATAGGACCGGTGCTTCAAACAAAATATGTTTCAAAACCTCATTTGCGACGATTCATGAGAAAAGTAAAACGTTGGCAAATAAAAATGTATATTTTCGATGGAGTAAAGCAACGTGGACCACGTTTTTTCCTCGATTGTTTCTTGTTCGTTTTTTACTATAAAACAAAATATGATTTTGAGATGAATCAATTGTTTCGATGGAACATACAACGATACAAACTTGACCAAGTAATAGAAGAAAAATAACGGACCTGTCGGGATTTGAACCCGAGTCAGAGGCTCCGGAGGCCTCTGTGATATCCAAGCTACACTACAGGTCCAGGACTATCTGGCTAATCTGCAGAAGAATTAATAGGTTTTCCTTCTTGCCAGTTATTCGTTCATATCACATATGATATAGAATTAGATGAAGGTGAAAAAAAAGCTGCATCGATATCATCATAAGAAGATATAGTAAAAAAAACGTATAAGAACGAACATTACTGGCGAATTAAGCTTTGGGTTTCTCTTCTTCCGGTTTCTTTGCTTTGAACTCAGTGTACCCGCATTTCCCGCAGCTTAATCTATCCTTATGATCTGCGAGGAACACACCGTCACCACATTTCGGACAGTTTTTCCGCTGCCGAACAATTTTATCGCCTTCAACCTTAAACACTTCTCGTTTCATCATGATTTATTCCTTCTTTGCGTCTGCAGATTTCTCCACTGTTTGTGCTTTTGGCTCTGCTTTCTGAGGTTTTTCCTTGGGTGCTTCTTTCTTTTCGTCGCCTTCTTTCTTGGCTTCCTTCTTCGGCTTCTTCTTCGTCCCCAGGCCATTACGCTTCAAAATAGGGTCTGCTTCACCTGCTTTCGCATCTTCAATAGACTTGTAAATCTTCGCATAACCGACTGTTTTTCGAGCACCAAAAGAAGATCGCATAAAATCAACCATGATGGTTTCTTTCTTCGCATTCAGTTTCTCAGCAAGCTCACTTCTCACCAGATCTCGTTTCGGAGTACCCTCACCCTCATGAAGAATAACAAAACGCACTTCTGTTCTTCCAAGTAAGAGGTTATCGGTTTTTGATTGAATCTCAATTTCCATAGGACATCACATTCTATCTAATACTTCTTTTACTTTCTGTTTATGGGCCGTGGTTGCTTTCACGACTACGACCCCCTTATTCGGCAATCCATATATTACTGTTACGCCTCCAGGAGCAAGGTAGATTGCGGCCAACGAAGCAAGGTCTTCCTCTCCGTCCACCTCGATACAAACAGGGCTGTTCTTAAGGTTTTTTAAAACGGTTTTAATCGCATCCCACAATTCATCGGTAATAGTTCCAGGAGGATTCTTTACCTGAAGTCGAATCGTACTAAACCTTTGGATAAATGCTTTCATCTCCGAGGGGTACGGTTTCCGCTCTAGCTTATAATCAACAATACAAAGAATGGGATTAATACCGTGCTTTAGCAAGGTGTACGTTACCTTATCCCCAACAGAAACAATGTATTTTTCTTTTTTAAGGAGTTTTAAAAGTCCGGGCTCATCCACCAGATCCCCGATATACCCTTTCAACGTGTCCTTCAAATCATCAGGTAACACATACATCCTTAACTAACCTTCAAGGCATACTTACCAGGCTTTAGGATATTCATCTTTTTTGCAACTTGGGAATGCTCAGGGTCACGAACTATCACGTACCCGCGCCATCGATTCACGGTCTGCTCAGAACAATTCGGACAACGATCCTTCTCAGTCAAGAAATGGCAATTTTTACAAGCCTTTAAGCTCTTCATTTCCGTCCTCTCCGATCATCCCGCTTTTCCCTTCGGTCTTCTCGTTTTTTTTCGCCCAGCTTCTCATCTTTTGGCTCGGTTAGCCATTCATGGGTACCAAGTGCAGGCTGCCGCATGGTAAGACCAATCTTACTTTCCCGCGCAGACAACTCGTTTAAGCTCACTGCTACAATACGCGCGCGAAGCGGGTCGCCAACTTTGAGTATCCGCTTTGTTTCTTTTCCCTGAATCCGTCCGCTTTCTGCATCAACATCAACGTAATCATTCATTATCTGACTCATATGCAACAGGGCATCAAGAGGACCAATATGGCAAAATGCACCGAACTCAACGATTTCACAGACAATACCATCGATAATCTCTTGTAATATCGGATTGAAGGTGAGTGCTTCGAATTCCACTTTCTGATACATGCCACCATCACCATGAATCACAATGCCGTCACCTAAGGGTGTGATGTTATCAACAATTACAATTAACCCATGGTTTCGCCGGATGGTTCCTTCAAATGTTTTTTGAACGATATCTCGTATTGCTTCGTTTAAATCTTCACCAAATCGCTCCGGAGGCACTCGAACTGTATCATTTATTTTTGCTAAGGTGTACATTCTCTCACGTTTTTATCCATGATTAAAGTTCGAACTGGAATGGTCTTATCCCTTAAATTCTTTTTGAGTGTTTAAAGATAACGAAAAACAGGGTAGAAACCCTGTGAAAACCCGCAGAACAACATAGTGGTTCCCTGTTAAGGAGAAGATTTATAAAATACTCGCTATTCCACTTCTTGTAACACTACGTTATAAGATTACTCTGTAGAAAGAAGAAGTATAAGGAGAAAGAACCATGGTAGAATTCAAAGTGGTCGTAAACGATATAAAATCTGGAAAATCATACAACATCCCTGTAAGTGGACATCATGCAAACTCGTTGATCGGTAAAAAAATCAACGACGAAGTTGACGGCATCTTCGTCTCACTTCCAGGATATAAACTGCAGATCACTGGTGGGACTGATAAAGATGGATTTCCGATGAGACATGATATCCCTGGTTCTGCTCGAAGACGATTACTCCTGAGTAGAGGCCTTGGCTATAAACCAACAGAACGGGGGAAACGGAAGAAGAAATCAGTCCGGGGAAACACGATAAACCAGGAGATCGTCCAGGTAAACATGAAGGTCATGAAACCTGGCGCAAAACCAATTGATGAAATTATAAAAGCTGAAGGGAAAACAGAAACGAAGGAAGTATCGTTGCCTAAGGAGAAGAAAGAGGAACAATAATGAGTTTTCCGAAGCCTCCTGAAGTCAATATCGGAATGATCGGGCATGTTGACCATGGAAAAACTACGCTCACCCAGCGGTTGACCGGTAAATGGACCGATGAGCATTCCGAGGAGTTGAAGCGAGGTATTTCGATTCGTCTTGGGTACGCGGATGCAGCGTTTTATAAGTGTCCAACGTGTGATGATCCTGCGTGTTATTCAACACAGAAAACCTGCCCGAATTGTAAAGCTAAAACTGAATTGCTTCGGGTGGTGTCGTTTGTTGACGCACCTGGTCATGAGACGCTGATGGCAACCATGCTTTCTGGTGCTGCGATCATGGATGGCGCACTCCTGGTTATTGCTGCAAATGAGGTATGTCCACAACCGCAGACACGAGAACATCTTATGGCGTTAGAAATCATTGGTGCGAAACGGATTATTATTGTTCAGAATAAGATCGACCTAGTGTCTGAGGAAGACGCGGTTAAAAACTATGAACAGATTGTGAAGTTCGTAAAAGGTACCTGTGCCGAAAGCGCACCGATAATCCCGGTGAGTGCACATCATGACATCAATATTGATGTATTGATTAAAACGATGGAAGAACATATTCCGACGCCAAAGAGAGATATGGAAAAACCACCACTTATGTACGTTGCACGGAGTTTCGATGTGAATAGACCTGGCACGAAACTCAGTGAATTAAAAGGTGGCGTCGTCGGAGGATCGCTCCTCCAAGGCACACTTAAGAAAGGAGAGAAAATCGAGATTGCACCGGGACGAAAGCGGGAAGTAGAAGGAAAACAAGTCCTCGAACCAATCTTTACAACTGCGCATACGTTGATAACTGGTGGAACCTTAACAAATACGGCGTTACCTGGGGGTTTGATTGCTATTGGGACTGAGCTTGATCCTTCGATGGTAAAATCAGATTCTCTTGCGGGAAAAATCGTTGGAAGACCTGGTCAGCTTCCACCAGTCCTTGATAGTTTTGATTTATCGATGTGTCTGTTGAAACGTGCTGTTGGAACGGTTGATGAGAAGAATGTAGATCCTTTGAAAACCAATGAGCCGTTGATGCTCACGGTTGGGACTGCGACCACGGTTGGTATCATCAGTGAGCTTCGACCAGATTGGATCCGAGTAAAACTGAAATTACCGGTCTGTGCTGATCAAGGGCAGCGGATCGCGGTGAGCAGGCGCATTGAAGGAAAATGGCATTTGATAGGGTACGGGGAGATAAAATCTACAAAACAGTGATCCTGGATAGTAGTGCTTTCCTAATGTTTTTTGAATTTTCCGTTGATTGGGAGAAAGAACTCTTCCGATTACTTGATGGATATTGTATTGTTGTCCCCACTGAAGTAATCAAAGAACTCGAAGTCCTCTCCAAGCAGACAGCCAGTGAGAGGAAACGGAAAGCAGCAGCGTCATTGAAACTTGCCGAGCGTTACGAAACAGTTGAAACTATTGCGGGAAACGCAGATGATGCAGTTATTGAAGCAGCGAAAAAAACGCATGGGGTGGTTGTTACCAACGACACGGAATTACGGAAACGATTGAACCACGATTCAATTCCTGTTATCTTTTTGCGTGGAAAGAAAAAACTTGCCTTAGAAGAATGAGGCTGTTTTACCAAGAAAGTTTTTTATAAACAGTCCTTATTCTGCATCCTGTCACGTCGGGGTGGCTCAGCTTGGCCAGAGCGCCTGACTCATAAGCTCAGCTCAAAGGTTCGTCTTGTAGCTAACGCTAAGATATCTGGAGGTCGCGGGTTCAAATCCCGCCCCCGACATGCTATTTATTAGCACGGTTATTTAACGGGAGAAAAACATTTTTTTTATTGGTAAAATGAATTCCGAATCTACCCTTGATGAAATTATTATTTTTACTGACAAATTGACGATTAAATCCCCAAAGTTGGTATTGAACTTTAGTTCGGTGCGTCCTCCAGCGGTTCTTGATGGAATCTGTTCTAATTATATTATTGGAATACGTTATTGGTATTTCCAGATTTCACAACCTGTCACTGCATTTATTGTTCCAATAATTAGCGCATTTGTATTCTTAATTTGATATACTGACATCGATCGTATCCCATTGTTATTTACATCTCCAAATCCATTACCCAGACCACTTGTTTCATTACCAATAACTTGGATCCAATGAGTACCGTCGTTCGTCATCCAAACCTGACACCCATCACCTTCTTTCATAACCAAATCTGAACCAATCGTATACACAATATTTCCTTTCGTTATATATTTAATCATATCCTTTAGACTAAGAGAAATATTTTCCCGTTTGACATTAAACGTGCCAACATACAAGGAATCATTAAAAACTTTCATGGTCCATGCATAAATATTATGATTATCACCAAATCCATTCCCCGAACTGTTCTTCCCTGTGGATCCCCCCACTATACACTGCCATTTCTGATCTTTACTAGCGTTTGACCGCCAAATCTGCAATCCTATTTCCGGAGAATTAAAAATTCTTACCTCATGAGGTTTATCATTAATTCCCCTTATTTTGAGAGTGACTGTAAACGCTGGCAATGCTGCAGTACCAGCATATAAATCTCCTTTGAAGACAGTCAAGGTTCTGATTCCATAATTCAGATCAACTATCTGATAACTTCTTGGATAATTTCCCTTCGGTCCAACAAGACATTCCCAGGCAGTACCATCTGTACTTCGCCATATTTCTCCACCGAATATATTTTGCGTCCCCACAAGTAACTTACCATTGTATTCCTTCATATACCAAGCGTAAATATTCATCGATTCTCCAAACCCATTCGGTGTGTGTGATCGACCACCAACAACGGCTTCAAAATCTGTCCCATTAGATGTTCTCCATATCTGACAGCCTTTGGGAAAATTAATCGTACCAATGTAAAGAAACCCCATGAATATCTCTGCGGACCACATTGCAAGATTCGAAGCATATCCAAATCCTTTATCTATTACTTTTTCCCATGGTCCCTTTAGGGGATTTCTTGTCCTCCACAATTCACATCCATTCTTGTTATTTGCGGTTCCCGCATATAACATATGCTTAAACTCGATTAAAACCGAACATTCAGCGTTGTCATTATTCCCAAATCCCGGGCCAATGGAAGCACTTGAACGATTTCCTACTGCCTGAATCCAATCTGTTCCATTATAACACCAGAGTTCACAACCATTCACCTCTTTACTACTCAAATTGAAATTCGTTACCCCAACACAAAGATATCCAGCAAAAACAGTCATTGCTCTGGTACCCACATTGTGTTTATCCCCAAAACCATCTTCATTTATTTGCTGCCAGGAACCTTGTAATGGAGAGGAATTCTCAGATATCTCAGAAGAAACTTTTATCAAGGATTGAAGAACTGAGGTATTCGTTGTTTTTTTGGAGATTCCAGAAAACGCGCTGGCAAAAAACATCAATATTATACAAACTACAAGCCATTTTTTAATTATCTTATAGTTCATCTTGAACAAGACCCCTATATCTCATTTTATATATTTCATATGCTCCTCCGTATATAAAAGTTTCTAGATGAGATCAGGATATGTAGAAACCCTCAGTCATTAAATAAATCAAAAAGATGATTTTACCTTATTTTCGCTGTACAATCAAGTTTGCTATAAAAAACCCAACTGAATAGAGTGACAGCTGAAAAATACATGACCGGCCCGGTATTTTATAAGCACGTTTTCAATTTACTTTTATAGAGAGAACTGTAACCCCGGGGGATAGTTCCCGCCCCCGACATGCCTTTATATACTCAACAGGAGAAAAAATAAAATTTTATTAAAAATTATTTTTTACATTCAGATGACTTTATGGAATATCGCTCAAGGTCATAGCTATGATCAGGTCGATTATATGTACCATGAGCTCGCTGAATAAACTGACCACAGTTACTGCCGATTTGATTCTCCTCAAGAGCACCGATACTTAGAATAACTTCATAACCTCTCTTCCTGAACAACGTAATAAGATCTTCAGAAGTAGTAACGTCGTATGGATTAACTGCTGAGACCAGCGACGCTTCTTTTGATCGGAAGGTTGGATTCACTGGGGTAAGTTTTATGAGAAATCTCTCTGGGTCGAAAAAGGTGCGTATAGAGTCAACGTCTATAGGATACCCGACTATCGGTGCGAAATTGAGAGTGATTTTTCGATCATTTTGTTGTGGTATAGAGAAACATTCACCATAAGCAGCTATCTCATTAAAAGACCATTTTTTAACGGGGATTAGCTCATCTCGTTTCTGCTCATCGGTCGTATGAATCGAGAATTGCAGTTGAAATCTCCCTTGAGGATAATATCTATTTTTTATCCTCAGAAGTTTGTCAAAAAACCTTCGTGCAGCAACGGTGTCAGGGGCAATAGACGAAACCGAGATATGCAATCTTGATGTATCATAGCGTTTCGCTAGTTGCTCCAGTGCCTTAAGCACACTAGGATTTAACGAGGGTTCGCCCATCCGAGCAAATTGAATTTTGAATTTTTCTGTTACCGGTTTTCCGTCTCGATATCTCCGACTTACCATGTAATCAATTTGTGTAAGAAGTTCCTCAGTATTCAGACAACCTGAAAAATCACCCCCTGCGTCACACAATTTGCATTGAATGGGGCATCCAAACATGGATGATACGATCAGCACCCATTTCTTTCCTCGGGGAAGTGGAGGTTGAATCGATTCAACAAATTCGACGAGATATCTATGGTGGTTTGTTTTCCATGATTTATCTTCTCGCATTTGTGCAACATAGACTTTTGCGAGATCATCTCGTCCGTACTCGGCAAGAATCTTCATGATTTCACCGGTCGTTTTCTTAAATAATGTTCCACCATCATTGCCGCATGGATACCATCACCAACAGCAATTCCTACCTGGCGATATGTTCCACGGACAACATCTCCAGCAAAATACAATCCTGGAAGAGATGTTTTAGGAAAATCTAAGGCGGTATCGAAGCATTTTTTAAATGTTGGAGAAAGAAACGATGTGTTAGGGGCTCTTCCACAGGCTACAACAATGAAATTAAAAGGCAGCTCTTCGATATGTTCATTCCATCGACATCTAAGAAGAATATTCTCGCGATGCTC
Source organism: Methanobacteriota archaeon (assembly GCA_026394435.1). Classification (GTDB taxonomy): domain Archaea; phylum Thermoplasmatota; class E2; order DHVEG-1; family DHVEG-1; genus SM1-50. The sequence goes on from JAPKYG010000048.1 coordinate 9,662, forward strand.
TACGATTTCCTCAGGAACACACATGGTGTGAATGGTAGCCCCATTTTTTATGACTCGTTCATGAAGAGGCGGTAAACACGTCGGTTTTGATCGGGATATGATAGTTACCTTATGTCCCCAATTCAACAAAGTTAATGTGTAGTCAAATGCGATGTCCCCTCCACCAATAACTAGGATTCGTTTTTTTACTCCTTTTTCTTTTAATGGGATTGATCGTGGTTCATAGAAGAGTCGTGTACCTTCGATTGACGCAGAACCAGGAATTTCTAACTTTCTTGGGATGGTTCCTGTAGAAATAATAATCGTAGACGAAACTAAACAACCTTGATCTGTTTCAATATGGAATTTGTCACCATGGTGATGAACATGTGTTACTCCTGATTTCGTGATTGATACACCCACCATGTGAAGTTGCTTAACAAACTGTTCTGCCAATGTACATCCCCTAATACCACCAGGGAAACCAGGATAGTTCTCTACAAGATAAGCGTGTCTGAGAAGACCGCCTGGCTCGTTTTTCTCCAGAAGAATTGGATGTAACTCTGCTCTTTGGAGGTATATCGCTGCAGCTATCCCTGCAGGACCAACACCAACTATAGTTACTTCATTTGTTTGATCCATGAGATTACCTCATTAGTGGTCACCAAGGTGGCAAAACCATCGGAGAGTGTTCGCAAACTCGCTGCATGTAACTGCTGTTTATCTGATGCGGTGGCGTCGGTTACGAAGAACACATCATAATTTCTCATGAACGCATCCCGTGCTGTGGTTTCACAACAGAGATGGGTCAATACTCCTGTTATGAGAATATTAGAAACTTTGAGTTTCTTTAGAATCTGGTCAAGATCTGTTTCAAAGAAAGCACTGTATTGTGTTTTTCGTATCACAAAATCATTGGGGAGCGGTTGAATTGGAGCTATGGCGTTTGAGAAGTCATCGTCATCGTAAAGAACATTGTTCCACCATCGACCCATTGCGCCTGGTGATTCTGTTCGAAGAAGTGCATATCTGGTGAAGATGACCGGGAGGGACTGTTGTCGATAGACAGTTATAAGTTGTTGGATATTGGGAATTATCTTTGTTGAATCCTTGAAATATGCGTGAGAAGAAGGGTTGCAAAAAAATTGTTGCATGTCGATAACGAACAATGCAGAGGTCTGTGGTGTAAAAACGATTTTTCTTTTTTGGATAGGATGTTCTTTTTTTCCGGTCTGTTTTGGATTTGTTCGCGTTAACATTTCTATTCAGCCTCTTTCCTTTCGTCGTTTCCTGGTTTGTGAGGCTGGAAACAGAAAAAAACAATGCCTCTTTTTTGTGTATAAGAAATACATTGGATATTAAAAATGTTAATGCTTGATTCGAAATCGCACTTTCAATAAATATGGGAATATTTCTAAATAAACACTAATTTCATATGAAGTATCTAAAAAAAAATGAAAAACTAGTCAACAGATATGAAATCAACAAATATGTTAACAAATACGAGTCCAAATCTCCCCCCCTGTGTAATAACACCCATACTTTTATTTGCAGAAATAAGATTATGAGATGCTAAAGCGCGATTTTATCTATTTTTTATGGGATGAGAACTGAACAATTAACACTGATGTTCGCCCCCGACACTTCATCGTTAATTTGAGAGAGACAAAAACCTCTGTAATAACTATATCTATTTTGCTATTAGATACAGAACTTTTGCTAAAACGGTAATAATGGATTACTAGGCGGATAGCAATTCGACTTTAGAACAACCTTGTGATCGGGCTTTTAAAAACAACACATTTATTTCCATATTCCACAAGACCGCCCTAAAGGTTTAACTTATGTACCGGATACTTCAATTTTGTTGGAATACCTCAACTTTTAAATGAAATAGGGAATAAATTGGGTAAAAAATTAAATAGATATAATTTATTAAATTGAATACAGAGAAAGCGTGAACCATCATGAAAAGAAAAACTATTGAGATTCTTCCAGTATTACTTATCGGTTTTTTCCTCATCATTCTTATCTTCCTAGCAGGATGCATGTATAAAATCCCAGAAAATCCTCATACGTTTACCAGGACAATAATGACCAATGGATTGGAACGCACCTATCGTGTCCACATACCACCTTCATTACCAGAGAATATCTCCCCTGCACTTCTTTTTGTCCTTCATGGTGGTGGTGGTACTGGTGAGGGCATGGAGAGAACACTTACCCTCGGCGGATTCAACGTGTTATCAGATCAACAAAACTTTATTGTAGTTTATCCTGATGGTATCGAAAAAAATTGGAATGATGGCAGAAAAAATGTCACGGATCCAGCACATCAACAAAATATTGATGATGTCGGTTTCTTCAACGCACTCATTGATAATCTCACCATAGAATTCAATATTGACCCTGATCGAATATTTGTCACGGGAATATCAAATGGGGCAATGATGTCGTATCGACTCGCTTTTGAGATACCTGAAAAAATCGCGGCAATCGCCCCTGTCGCTGGTGCAATACCAACCGATCTGCTTCATTACAACATATCCGACGTACCAATCTCTGTCTGCGTCATGAGTGGAACAAACGATCCGCTCGTACCTTGGGAGGGTGGTCAGGTCGGTTTTCCAAGAAAACCACGTGGGACGGTCATCTCGGTACCTGAATCAGTGCGATATTGGGTTACGCATAATAATTGCTCCATTATTCCTAATATAACATTACTTCCAGATACCGACCCAACAGACCATACCTGGGTTCAACGAGATATTTACTGTGAGGGTACCGATAATACCGAAGTAATTCTGTATACGATCTATAACGGTGGTCATACCTGGTCAGATGGATACCAATACCTTCCAGAGGTTCTGGTTGGAAGAATGTCTCATGATATTAATGCGAATAATGTGATATGGGATTTTTTTTCTTCCCATCCTAAAAAATAACAATACAGTAAGCGCAAACCAAACAAAGAACACACTTTTTTATATAAAAAAAATGTAGAATGATCTACTATCAGAAGTTTGAAATCATGTCAATACTTAAAGTTTGCTTTATTCATTGATTTTAGTCCCATCTTCAATAGTATTTAAAGGCCAAGAGGGCCAACGTTGAGTATGGATATTAACTCTCGTTGTGTATCGGTGAATGTTGTGGTTCTTATGATGATGTTTTTTCCTTCGTTCAGACTGAATTCAACGCGTTTAATACCA
>JAPKYG010000111.1 GCA_026394435.1 Methanobacteriota archaeon
CTCAGTAGCTTACACTTTTTCATAAATCAGTAATAAAATTGATGTTGGCTACTTCAGGGCAGGTCATATTTTTATTAAATTGATCTTTTGCATCGTTTCTACGATGCAGTGAAATGTTTTTTTGTTGAAATACCAGAGATACACTCATTGTAGATACGAGAGTACTCTCAGGGCTAGGATTGTATGAACTATTCTTCTTGTTGATTGATTTTAATGTACGATGGTGGATGGTTTGATATTCCAGGTCTGGAAAACTGGTTGAAATAACTGGAGGATGAATCGTTTGAATTGTTGGAGACTTTCCCGTTGGAGAGATCGGGAGATGGTTCGAAGTCCACTGAGAAACAAACCAACCATGCGTGTTTTTCCTTTCGGAGGTCTTCGGACTTCACCGTCGTGTTCTTTCTGTTCGCCCTCAAGCACACAGAGGATGTAAGCGAAAGCTATCGGGATTAAGAGGGTTTCAATCCTCTTCGGGTCTGTCACCCGTGTTTTTTCCAGGTCAAACGCGTTGCTTTTCCAGTCCTTATGCATATGTTCGATGTTGAATCGTTGCTCATAGGTATTATCAGCAAGAGCAGGGTTATCTAACGTTGTCGCCACAACCAGTGGCTCATCGTAGTCTTCTTTCCAGGTCAACAAGACGTTCATCTTGAACGTGCTGTTCCGCGTCAACATCTGATTGTACAGAACATGACGTGAGCCTTTCGTCATCTTCCGGATCAGCGAAGCTACCTTTACCTCAGGGGTGTCCTCACCGATGAGGTACATGTTGGCTTTGATGCGTAGCGTCACTGCGACATCAAACTCGTTTGCGAGCCATTCTGCGAGTTTTGGGCTGGCGAACTCTCGATCCGCGACCACGTGGATATGAATCGTCTTGTCAGAAAGCCAGTTCATCTGCTGTAGCACAATGATAACAGGAAATAACACCTGTCTCCATTGTTCTAAGGAACTGTTTCCTTTCTTTCCAAACACCATCCAATGGAGGGGAAGAGCACGACCTTTGTAGCTCACCGCTACTGATAAGATGTTGATGTGCTGTCGTCGTTTCTCCCAATTTGTCCGATCCACGATCAGTATGATCTCAGGGAGTTTTTCCAGAAACGGACGCATCAAATAGATTAATGGTTCAACAGTAAGCGAGGGCGATATCCTGGGGTTTGATAAAAAACGGCGAATACGTTGAATCGGTGTCAAGATCTTGGTTTGATTATCGCAGAGGTATTCACCTAGTTTTGAGAGATGTGCTTTGTTGTTTTCCAGGAGACAGACAATCAATTCCACCAGTGTGTTTTTTATTGGTTTTGACAGGTTTATGTTGAGTGCTGTGAATAAGTTTAAAATAGTCGCTTCCAGATATGTGTGTGTTTGGTGCATCCCCATTGATTTTCATCCCAAGATTGTCAACGGGGGTGCACTAAAAAATGTTAGCTACTGAGAATACTATAATCGCTGGTTCGATGTCCATCTCATATAATAAATACTTTTATTTACTTGATAATGATTACGATATATCTGAGTATAATTTTGACTGTTTTTCTTCCATAACTGAAAAATAAACAATAACTCAGGTTTTAGTTTAATGCAATAAATATCTATCTATTGAGATTTTGTCTGGGAGGTTTGGCAGTGAAGAACCTAAAAAAGAGAGCTTATATCATCGTAAATGAACACGCGGTACTTGGGTTACCGATGCGTTTGACCATCTCCCTGGTTATTGGAACTGTTGCCCTCATCGCAATCCTTTCCTATATAACGAACCCATGTTTATTTCCTGAGAGAATAATCGTCTCCTTGACACCGATAGTAACAACCCTACCGGGAAGCGAGCCAGAAAATGTCACATTCACCGTGTATGTAAATGAGACCGACGGTCATCCTCTCAGCGGTGCATCCGTTATAATCAAAGGATTAGGGGGAGCTGGCTCTGGTTTCTCTGATCATAACGGTAAAGTTCTTGTCCAAATCCAGGTTCAACTGGAGAGCGGAGTCTACGAGGGATACCTTGACATCTCTGTGAAAGCAGCATGCCATGAGCCATTTGAACACCAAGATATGATAAAAGTCGTAAAAACGAGTTGATAATCGACGGTTTTCTCGTGGATTTTCAAGCGAAAGACCAGTATTTATAGGAATATTTATATATTATGTATCCCTAATATATAATGGGGGCATTGTTTTTGAGTTACTGTAAAGTATGTAAAAAAGAAACGAAACAAATTCCCATACGCAAAATCGACTCCCTCATCATCGTGGAAGAATACTGTCCATATTGTGACGAGTCAATCCTGCGGTATGAGAAAATACTAACAATCGAATAATGCCTCTCTCGCTCAACAACCAAAGAGAGTCCAGACAAAGAGATAGGTTTTTTTATACAAATCCGTTATCTTTTAATAAACACAAATAAAAAATGGTGAGGGGCGAACAGAAAAGTGGACAACCAAAAAAAAGAGTCTCCAGAGATAAAAACACATGAAGAGATAATGGTATTATTCAAATCACTCGAATCAATGGAGGAGAAAGTAAAAAACCCTGAATTATACGTAGAAGAATTATTCGAATCAGAGGAAATCCTGCAAGAAGTAGAACGCCCAACTCAGATACCCACAGAAGTCGTCGAAGAACCGCAGCGGATAGAACCTGTTGGAGAAATATATCCAAGCAAGAAAGAGAGACGAAAACGATCGTCCTTGTTCATACATGAGCGGAAAGAGCAACCAGCGGAGAGAAAAATCAATCAGTTTTCTTTTTGGAGAAAGGAAAAAATCAATGAACTAGAACCTGATGCAGCAACCGAGGTTCCGCAGCAATTAAAGGACGTCAACCCCCCCCGGAGCACATTCATCCTGCAATTTGATGGGAATGGCAACCTTGTTGGATTGCCTGTTAAAAAACTAAAGCTGGAAACAGAGAAAAAAGGTTGGTTTTTCTTCAGAAGGAAAGGTCAGGCAAAAACAGCAGAACAATCAGAAGAAGAACCAGCCAAGGGCATTAAAGGGAAGCTCAACCGCGTGGTTTCCAAACTCCGACGGAAAAAATCCTTAGAAGGAGAATCCGGTAGTGGGATCGGTGGTAAAATCAAAGGTATTTTCAGGAGAAAATCGAAAGAATAAAACAAAGAATTGGATGTCGTGTTATTTCAGCCAGAAGAGTATTTTTTTCTCATCGATGTTACTGATTGCACCGTCAACTTTTCCTTCTCGGGCAAGCCATCCGACCGCGGTGAAAACGTCATGTTCAACGATGCGGGACAATCGTGAGAGAGACAGTAAATCGACTTCGCCCCAAATTTCTAACGTCTGCCATATTTTTCCTGCGTCTTTTCCAATGAATGGCCCAAGATTTGTCTCACCAAGCATATACGTGTTATTTTCTTTCCTTATCTTGTTTTCTCGGGCGAGCCAGCCGATTGCAGTATAAAGTTGCGGTTCAGTAAGATGTGTTAGAGACAGAAGTTCCGATTCGGAGAGAGACCCACGATTATGGAGTATTTGCCAGATGGTACCTGCCTGGTCACCGAACAAAGACACAATTTCACTCATAACTCTCACTCTAAAAAGAAAGCATACTTTTGGTGATTAAATATGTTGATATGTTGCGATTTGAATGAAATAAAAGGTTTCTGTGTGCGAAAAACTATAAGATATGCTTCCTCGTTAACGGAGAGGAGATTGTGCTTTTATGCCGAAAATCCACAAGTCAAGTTTCATTGCACCAAACGCGGTCATCATCGGCAACGTGACTATTGGTGAGAACTGTGGTGTCTTTCCAAATGCGGTGATTCGCGGTGATGAAAACTCCATTGTGATTGGAGATGGGTCTAACATTCAAGACTGCTGCGTCATTCACACGGATGCTGAGCATCAGGTGAAAATAGGTAAAAACGTAACGATAGGTCATGCTGCAATGATCCATGGCGCAACCATTTTAGATGATTGTCTCATTGGTATTCATGCAACAGTGCTGAATGGTGCAAGGATTAGTTCTGGTTCGATTATTGGGGCCTGTGCACTCGTCACAGAGAATATGGTTGTTCCTGAGCACAGCCTGATTCTTGGCGTTCCTGGAAAGATCATAAAACAGGATCCACAGTTTGTTAACATGATCAGAAAGAACGCGGAGATTTATCAGAAACTTTCTCAGAAACATAAACAAGGGATATACTCGATCTTTACATCAAAAGAAGAGAAGTCCCTGTAGAGAGGACCATTTTTACAGTTTTTTCACATCAACCGCTTTGGGTCCTTTCTCTGTAGTACCTACCTGGTACTCCACGACCTCACCCGGTGTGAGGAAGATGTCGAAAAACGGGATAGCGGTTTTATGGACAAAGATGGTGTGTCCATCATCGCCTCGGATAAAACCATATCCTTTTCGGATATTATAAAATTTAACAATTCCTTTCATAGTATGTTCACCTCCTGTAGTTTGTAATGTTTAAAAAGAAAAAAAGATCACTCTGTCTCGCTATTTATTAAAAAGAATGTTTACAATTCTTACAATTTTTTTGTGTGTCTGATCCTGTTTTTACTGCATATTGTGGACAGACTTCATGTTCGTACACCGGACGTTGCAGGACGTCACATCTGATTACTATCTTTTGAAATGATTCTTGATTTTTTCTTCTTCGTTGATTATTTGATCTTGGATTCATAGGTATTGGCTCCATAACAAGAGCATGTTTGTAAAGAAAAAAACAATAACTTTCAAAAATCCGAAATTGTTGGAAAGTGAAATATTATTTTCTCTTCTTTCGAAGAACCAGTAGTGACCAGTCTCTTATATAGTTTTGCATTCTAAGATGTAAGAAATAAAAAAAAATAAGGAGAAAAACAGCAGTTAGTAAGATGCTGCTTTAAATATCATCCTGCGTGTCGTATGTAAAAGAAATGTTATTTTAAGGCAACCTTAATTTTTGGTTCTTTTGCCCTTATTTTCTTACATTCGACTTTATTTTCTCTGGCAAGCCATCCAAGTGCACAGTATGCGTCAACCTCAGTGATCTCTGCAACCTTTGCGAGCGTTGAGACGTCCACGTCGCCTTGTTTCGCAACAGTGTTCCAGACGGTCCCTGCATCCGTACCTATCTTCGGAGTTAAGTTGGTTTGTCCTATTATATACAGATTATTTTCTCGGCATATCTGGACTTC
>JAPKYG010000202.1 GCA_026394435.1 Methanobacteriota archaeon
TGCATCAAGTTGGAATCGTGGGACGTCTCCTTTCCAGCCGCGTATTCCTCCTGTGTAATTGAACGATACATTGTTAAGTTTCATTTCCTCAGCCACCATTTCTGCGATGCGTGTCACGGTGGTGGTGGTGTCGCAGCTGACGTTGAAGAGGTTCATTTTCTCAGAGACATGGACAAATCCGAAGAGGATGCCGTCGACGCAGTCGCTGACGTAGAGATAGGGTTTGCATTGTTTACCGTCGCCGAGGATTTCAAGTTCATGGGGGTTTTTTCTGAGCTTTTCGATGAAATCGACGATCACACCGTGGGTGCCTCGCGCACCGACGACGTTGGCGAATCGATAGATCCAGGTTTGGAAATCAAAGGTGCCGCAGAATGCGCTGATGAGCCCTTCTGCCCCAAGTTTCCCCGCACCGTACAGAGAGATAGGCAGAGTAGGACCGTAGGTTTCAGGAAGGCTAAGCTCTGTTGTTTCCCCGTAGACGACGGAGCTTGAGGAAAACACGATTTTTTTGATGCTGTTATGTCGCATTGCTTCCAGGATGTTGTAGGTTGCAACAATCCCTTGGTTAAGGTCGAGATCTGTCTGTTTTTCTCCGAGTCGTACGTGAGGATTTGCAGCGAGATGGAACACGATGTCATGGCCTTGGAGTTCTTTTTTTACTCGTTTGAGATCAAGTAAATCAGCTTTGATAAACGTAAAATTCTCTTGGTGTAGGTGGTGTTGTATGAATTGTTTGTCTCCTGAGCTGAGGTTGTCGTATACGGTGACCGAATGCCCGTTTTTGAGAAGTGAGTCGACGAGATGGCTGCCTATGAATCCGGCGCCGCCAGTTACAAATGCTTTCATAGGGGGGAATCCTTTACGTTGTTTATTTTCCCTTCGTTGAGAGGCGCACTTGTATGAAACGAAACATTTTATAAGGAAGTACAACTTTCTTTACTATAGGCAGGAATCGATATATGAAACAACGGATTCATCGAAATAAACTCATGTTCCATTGGATCACGAAGCATCATGAGATCGTGGTCGGGTTTAAACAGGTACGGTATGGCACCTGTCGTAAGTGCGGGAAAAGCATCTCTGAAGGTGATTCTCTGTGTGACGCGTGTTTTTCCAAGGATAAAGATGTCAGTAAGAAATAAAAAAAGGAAGTGAGAGGTTTTTTGTTTCTCTCCGTTGTTTGGTGAAATGCTATTTATGAGTAAAGTACAAGAATTCTGAAGCGCCTTTATTATTAGAAGGGGTAAGTATTTCTAGCCTTTTTTGACGTTGACTGCTTTTGGTCCCCTGTCGCTGTCTTCAGTTTCGTACTCAACTTTATCGCCTTCGTTCAGGCTTAATTCCGCTGGTACTGATGATCGGTGGAGAAATATATCTTTTCCATCTTCACCAACGATGAATCCATAGCCCTTACGTGTATTATACCATTTTATTGTTCCTTTCATGGTGGTTGTTCCTCCTTAGCTATTTCGGAGTTTTTTACAAAAGAACTAAAACAAAATGTTTCAAAGGCTGAGCTATGAAACGTTCGTTTCTCGTCCTTTGTACAAATTGAAATTCTGCTATTCTTTTAAATAGGTTTCTGTTGAAAAAAAACTTGAGAGGTGATGTGGGGATGAAATCGGTCCAGTTTTCCTTTGTTTTATTTTTTTATATTTTATTTTCTAATGTTTTATTTACAGCAGGTTTTTTTCTTTGTACCATTCAATAGTTTTTTTCATCCCATCTCTATATGAGTATCGAGGCGCAAATCCAAGTATCTTTTTTGCCTTTGCATTGGTATACGCTCTATTTGTTTTCATGGTATCGATAAGCGATGTGTGCATCACGAAGTCATCGATTCCTTTCCCTTTATTGCTCCATTGAATGTAGGAGAGATATGCTTTTGCTAGGGTCATGGGGATGGAACGAGTGGGAGGTGGTACATCTAAAAGATTTGCTACGATAGTGAACATTTCTTTGTAGGTGGTATACTCATCGCTTGCAAGGATAAAGGTCTCGCCAAGGGTTTGTTTCTGTTTCTCTATTGTTTTTTGAAATCCTTGGACGACATCGTCAATATAGGTGAAGTGGATATAGGAATCTCCCTTTCCCGGCAGAACACGTAATTTTCTCTGGGCGATTGCTCTGACGGTGGACAGGGTGACATAGACGTCACCTGGTCCATAAGTTCCTGTTGGTCGGAGAATGGTGAGAGGAAGACCAGCTGTTTGTTGTTTTTCTTTGAGCCAGAGTTCTGCTATTTGTTTGGTTTTTCCGTAA
>JAPKYG010000022.1 GCA_026394435.1 Methanobacteriota archaeon
ATAGTATATAAACATTGCGACAAAAACAGGAGAAAAAAGAGGAAATTGAAAGAGGTGCTCAATCATAGAAAGGGATTTTTTCACTCTGATAGTTTATCACCGTACTTTTATATAGTATTACTAAGAGAATTAGATTCGGTAGTAGGTAAAGAGATGGAACAGGATGAGAAAATGATACTTGGAAAAGGGATAGTAGCGTTCGTCATGAGTATGTTCATGGTTTGTTTAGTCGGAAATCTTTTTCTAATTGAGAATTGCGCTGCTGCTGGAAAAACCATTTATGTTGATGACAGCAATACGGCAGGGCCTTGGAACGGAACACAAAACTACCCATATAAAACCATACAGGCGGGGATTACTGCGGCTAGTGCTGGCGATACTGTTTCAGTGTTAAGTGGAACATACAATGAAAATGTCGTTATTACCCAGGATTTAACATTAATTGGTGAAAACAAAGACACCACCTTTATCGATGGCGGAGGAAACAGTCATGTTGTAAATGCTCTCGGGACGAGTGGCAGTGAAATTCATGTTCATATCTCTAAACTAACCCTAAGAAACGCGGGGGTAAGTGGTTTCGACGGTATTACATTTTCTTATGTAACAACTAGTGAGATTACTGATAATAAAATGTTAAACAATAAAGGTGAAGGAATTTCCCTTGATCATTGTAATGCAATAACTGTTCGTAACAATCTCATTACGAATAATGATGCAGCGGGTATAAGTTTGACGGCTTCAGATCAGAATATCATCGAGAACAATATTATTCAACATAATCAAAAAGGAATTCAATTATCGTATTTTTCAAATTATAGTAAAATCACAGATAATACCATTCTAGATAATGACATATACGGAGTGTACGTCTTTCAATCATATTCCAATAATTTTTCTCGTAACAATTTTGTAACAAATTATCCAAATGCCCAAGATTCCTTTAAAAATTCATGGAGCGAAAATGGCCAGGGTAACTATTGGGGAGATTATAACAAATATGATAACAATAGTGATGGCATTGGAGACACCCCGTATGCTATTTCAGGGGGAAATATCGATGAGTATCCACTTGGATATTTCAAACAACCTGAACAACCGGGTGGTGGAAACCAACAACCAATTGCAGTATCGCTTTCGATTTCAAAAACCTCAGCAAATTTTGGGGAATTAATATCCTTTACAGGACAAGGAATTGATTCAGACGGGTCTATAGTTGGTTATAATTGGCGATCAAACCTAAACGGAACACTCAACACAGAGCAATCATTTAGCACGTCAACTCTCTCAATTGGGGCACATACGATTTATTTCAAAGTTAGAGACAATGACGATGTCTGGTCAACTGAAAAAACAGCAAGTATTACCATTAATCCTCCAGTAAATCATGCACCAACAGCATATATTGATGAGATAACACCAAATCCAGCAAAACAAAGAGAAGCAGTCTTGTTCCGGGGTCATGGAACAGATGAGGACGGCTCTATCATTGCGTATAAATGGCTCTCGAGCAAAGATGGTGTAATTAGTACAGCATCATCGTTCAGTAAGACAAACTTATCACTTGGAACGCATACTATTTATTTCCAGGTGAAAGACAATACGGAATGGTCACCGCAAGCCATACGCACGCTAGTGGTTGAAAAGAATTCTTCGTCAGGCAATCCAGATAATCAAGCACCCATAGCAGATGTTGGAGGACCATATCAAGGAAATATCAATGGAGCGATCATGTTTAACGGGTCTGGAAGTCATGATGAAGAAGGAGCAATCGTTGGATGCTGGAATTTTGGTGATAACAGCTCTGGAACCGGTCTTTCACCAACCCATTTGTATACAGCTCCAGGGACATATATCGTGACACTCACAGTGACAGATGAGGATGGTGATAGTACAACAGCCTCGACATCAGTTGCCATTACTAAAAACAAGGGGAAAGAAAAAATATAAGTGATGGAAATAGGTTATGGAAGTGGTTGGAGAGATGAAACACAGAAAATTTGGGACGCACACGCAGGCGGTTGCAGGAGTAATAGAAGCATTGCTAATGGTCGCGCTTGTCTCGGTCGTCATATCAATGATTCAGTTAATTTACATCCCCCAGATCATGGAGCAGAAAGAAGCAGAACATATGGATCTTGTATCGAATCAGTTTTCAACGCTGAAATCCATGATTGATTTACAAGGTATTACCCGATCATCTGCACCCATTTCTTCGATGATAACGCTCGGGAGCAGAGACCTCCCGTACTTTATTACTGCAAAAGCATTTGGTGAAGTAAGCGTCAAAGAAAATCCTACATATAAAATCACTGTTCTTCCACCACCGGGATCTCTTCCATCGGGTACAGTTCCATTGACATCTATCCAATATGCAGCAGACAACTCTTATTTTGTTGATCAAACATATATTCTTGAAGGTGGAGGGCTGATCGTACAACAACCGGATGGAGTACCGGTAATGAGAGCGGATCCTTCGATTTCTTCAGTAAACAACACAAATACCATAACACTTCATTTTGATCTCATTCATGTTATTACAATTCCTGGGAAAAATTCAACAAATGGAGAGGGTAACTGTTTCATCCGAACAAATTACTCAAGCAACAGAACTCATTTTGATACTATTCAACCTGGTGGACATATACGAATTTATACCGCATATCCGAACGCCTGGAATGAATCGTTGCATAATCTTCTCGGGATTTATGCGGTCAACGGATACATAAATATTGCCGTGGCTCCTGCACAAAGTTATATCGAGATCATACCAGGGACGAAGGATATCCTCCTTCAACTCAATGTCATCGACATCAATGTTCAGATAGGCCAAGGGTGGATTCTTTAGAGTAAATAGTAAAGTTTTCAAGATATCTAATTCAAGAGTGTTAAACGAGAGCGATTTTCCTATGGCTGACACCAAGGCTGACAAAAAAAAAGAAGAAGAACCGGTAATGAAAACCCGTATTCCTGGGTTTGATGAGTTGTTCGCAGAGGGCGGTATTCCAAAGCGAAACTCGGTGTTAGTCGCAGGTGGGACGGGGACAGGGAAGAGCACGTTTTGCAGACAGATCTGTTATAATCTGGTGACTCAGGGAAAGCATTGTATGTATGTGAGTTTTGAGGAGAGCATCGAGAAGATCGAACGGAGTATGCATGTGTTCGGCTGGGATGCCAAGAAATACATTGATTCCGGGCATTTGCTTGTTCAAAAGATTAATCCGCTTGATATTTTACGGATGAAATTTGGGTCGGTGAGTGGGTCCGGGTCGGCGACAGAGTTATCATATAAGATAAAACCATTGATTATCCCGAAGGATTTTAATCCTGAGGTAATCGTGGTTGATTCGCTGACCGCTGTTATCTCTGCGTCGATTAGTAAGGAGAAGAACTACAGAGTCTATCTGCAGCAACTGTTCAATTTCTTTGAAGAGACTGGTGCAACGTCGTTTCTGATTACCGAGACCGAGCCGATTCCAATCCGGTTTAGTGATACTGGGATCGAGGAGTTTTTGGCAGATGGAATTCTTGTGTTGTATAATATTCAACGGGGTGATCGCCGAGAGAACGCAATTGAAGTCTTGAAGATGCGGTATTCGAATCATCAGAAAAAAGTGTTTTCTTTGGATATATCCGCTCAAGGGATAAAAGTGTATCCGGAGCGACAGGTGATGCTTCCAGATCACAAGTAGGTGAATGGTTCTTTGTGGTCACCAATTCGTTTGAGGTTGTAGGTCGCAAAAATGAGTTCGATGGTTTTGACTTGTTGTTTTGAAAGACCAGTTCGTCGCAGGATGATGTTGTCACATTCGTCGTAGATGGTTAGGGTGCCTGCCTCTTTGTTTGATATGGCTTTGAGTATTCTGTTGTGTTGCACCCAAATCCAGATTTTAACGTCTTTCGTGTTCATGTCATTCATTCTCATTCATCTGCATTATATATTTTAATTTATAAATATATAAATATTTTCATAAATATTAATATACTATGAAAAAACCATGTCAATAATAATCATGCAAGATGGGAAGCAAAACGACAAAATAATTATATACGCACACCTATACCGTTTAGAGGGTAGATCATGGCACTCATACAAACAGATAATACAGCTACAGTGGGAAAAATAAAACGAGTCAAAACCGGCATTAAAGGACTTGATGAACTTCTATCTGGTGGAATCCCTAAAGAAAGCATCACGCTGGTTTCAGGTCCACCAGGCAGCGGAAAATCTATCTTCTGCTACCAATTCATCGCTAAAGGAGTTCAAGAAGGGAATAAATGCCTCTACCTAACTCTCGATAAAAAAATCGAAGGCCTCCTCCTCCAAGCAGGAGAACTCGGCATGAATTTTCAGCCGGCAATCGAGAGCGGACAAGTAAAATTCTTATTCCTCAACATTAACAAAAAACTCATCTATGAAACCATGGTCAACGAAATTCTTTCTGGTAATTATGACCGTGTTGTTCTAGATTCTATCACCCCCCTTTCTGAAATGCCTATCTACATCAACAATCCTGAGTTTACCAGCGAAGCGGACAACATTGATCATGATGAGATCTCGACTGGTACTTTTCCTGTTCGGCGATTACACCTGCATTACATCATGAACGCATTAGAAACATCAAAGTGTACCGCAGTGGTCACCTCGGAGCTACCATCTGGTTCTACGAATTACTCCCGTGACGGACTATCTGAGTTCCTGGCAGACGGCGTTATCATTCTCAGCCTTGATCCGACCATGGATCGACGGAAGCTTGCAGTCATGAAAATGAGAAGCACCAAACACACGCTCAAGCCACAAAATATCGAGATTGGTAAAGGCGGCATGCAAATTATTTAAGAGCCATGTTCCACTACAAGCCGCCCAAAGAACTCCGAGCATTGTTCATCGTACACTATGCACCATTACTTCTTATTATCCTCGTCGGACCACTCACCGCATATTATGGTGTCTGGGAAATTCC